>DATIPJ010000259.1:0-12970 GCA_035472155.1 Kofleriaceae bacterium | reverse complement strand
CTCCTCGTATCGTCGGCGCGCTGGCGGCTCGGCGAGCTGATCGGTGGCGACGAGGGCCGCGCGCTGATCGACCGCGCCGAGCGTGCGCTCGCGGCCGAGGGCGTGGTTCGCCCCGAGCGCGTGGTGCGGATGTTTGCCCCGGTGCCGGCCACCGCTCGCCGCCCGGCGAACTGACCTCAGCACAGCCGCCTACGCAAGATCGGTCAGCAAAGCTGCGCGATTTTCGCGGCTTGTCAGCAGGTGCCGCTTTTTGCGTCACAGCGCACTGCCCGCCGCGTCTACCTCCTTGATGAGTGGTACCCCGCCGACACCGGGGCGCGACAGACGCATTGCGTCGGCCGAGCCCGATCCGATCCTGAGCTTCGTCGAGACCGGGACCCTCGAGCCGCACCCACGATTACTCGTCGATCGGCTGCTCTACGCGCGCGCGCTGATCCAGCAGAACACCGTTCTCGCGCCGCGCTTCGTGCTCGGCGAGTGCGCCGCCGCACACCACATCACGTTCGCCGACGCAGCGGTCGGCCGCGCCGCCGTCGCGCGCCTGGTCACATACGGCTTTCGCGTCGAGCCGTGGGTCGATCCACCGGGCATCCGGTTCTTCCTGTCGTCGTCGCACGCAAAGTCCGAAATCCGGTCACTGCTCGTCGCGCTCACCATGGTCGTGCGCGAGACGACGTATTGAACCGCCGATCGTTCGCTGTTATACACAACGCATGCCGTGGCTGCGCGCACTGGCGATCGCGGTCCTCGGCGCGCTCGCGCTCGTCGGGTGCGGTGGCGCTCCGAAGCCCGAGGCACGCGTCGCGTCGTCGCAAGGTGCGATCCGCGGTGCGTCGGAGGCGGGTGCCGATGCCGTGCCGCAGGCGACTCTCCACCTGAAGCTCGCCCAGGAGCAGCGCGAACAGGCGCTCGAGCTCATCCAGAGGGGCGAGAACCATCGCGCCGACATGTTGCTCGCGCGCGCCGAGGCCGACGCCGAGCTGGCCCTCGCCCTGGCGCGCGCGGCCAGCGCGAAGGCCGACGCCGACAAGACCGACGAAGAGCTCGAGAGGATCTCGAAGCAGGCGGACGAATGACGGGCGGAGCACCATGACGTCACGCACGCTTCGCTTCGCAGGCGTCCTCGCATGGGCGCTCGCCGCGTGCGCGACCCCGCGGCCGCCGCGCGAGCTGGTCGATGCCCGCGCGGCGTATCACCGCGCCGAGTCGGGCAACGCGGCCAAGCTGGTGCCCGCCGAGCTTCACGTGGCGCGCGGCGCACTCGATGTCGCCGAGCGGGCGTTCGCCGATTCGCCCGATTCGCAGGACGCGGTCGACCAGGCGTACATCGCGCTGCGCAAGGTGGAGCGCGCCGAGGCACTCGGCAACGCGGCGCTATCGATGCAGGACAAGGCGAGCTTCGAGAAGTCGATCCGCCTCACCCAGCAGGAGATGCTCTCGCGCAGCAACACGCGGCTCAAGCGCGTCGAGGGGGCGCTCGCCAGCGAGCGCGACTCGCTCGCCAAGGAGCGCGAGTCGCTGGTCAAGGAGAAGGAAGCCACGGCGGCAGAGCGCACCGCGCGGCTCGACGCGGAGAAGAAGGCGCAGGACGCGATGGACGCGCTGGCCAAGTCGCTCGCGGTGAAGTCCGAGGCGCGCGGCACGGTGATCACCCTCGCCGGCGGCCTGGTGTTCGAGACCGGGCGCGCGACGATCCTCGCGGGCGCGCAGGCGCAGCTCAACCAGGTGGCCGACGCCCTCAAGACCCAGGCCGAGCACCACTTCGCGGTCGAGGGCCACACCGACAGCCAGGGCACCGACAAGATCAACGACGCCCTGTCGACCCGGCGCGCCAACGCGGTGCGCGACTACCTCGTGGTGCGCGGCGTGGCGGCGGCGGCGATCACCGCCTCTGGCTACGGCTCGCGCCGGCCGGTCGGTGACAACAAGACGGCCGAGGGCCGTGCGATGAACCGCCGCGTCGAGATCGTCGTCGACAAGGTCCCCGCGTCGGACTGAGCCGCGGCGGGTGCGGATCGCGCAACGCCCGATGAGCCTCAGCGGCCGAACGACCAGTTGAGCTCGACGCGGTAGTCGTTGCCGCTGTCCTGGTTGCGGCCGGTGACCTCGAGCTTGAGCGCGCTCCATGGGTTGAGGTCGTAGTGCAGTCCGCCGATGCCCTCGACGTAGTTGGTCGGCGCCACGGTCTCCGAGCCGATCGAAGGATCGGGGTTGTAGTACGGGTCCTTGTCGCCGTCGCCGTAGCGCGCTTCGACCTGCGCATACGGAATCAGCTTGCCGATGCGATAGCCGACCAGAAAGAACCCGTCGGTGACCTGGTAGGTCTTGCCGTCCGCGCGGTGCACGACGCTGTACGCCTCGGAGAACACCAGCAGGCGCTCGGCGCGCATCGACAGGTACGCGCCGCCGATGATCTCGAGGATCGACTTGTCGGGCGCGAGCGGTCGCACGGTGGCGGGCTCGGGGGCGATGTTGTCGAGCGCGAGGTTGACGCCGAGCCGCAGCGACGGATGGCCAAGGCCGACGATGCCGAGCCGGAGCAGGACGGATTTGTCGGCATTGTTGTCGCCGACGTTCTGGATCGCCTCCAGGACGCGGCCGTGGCCGTTGCCGATCCCGGCAGCGAGCTCGACGCCGCCCTCGCCGCGCCGCGGACCATAGATCAGCGTGGCGCCGATCTGGTGGACCGGCAGCATGCCGCCATCGTCCTCGAAGCGCAGCACGTGCGGCCGATCGATCGTCAGCTGCAGCCAGCGCCCGTGGTGAAAGGCGTTGTTCCAGTAGCCGAATTCGGCGTGCGTTCGGCCGGCCGAGACCAGCCAGCGCGCCGTGCGGTACTCGAGGTACGCGCGCTCGACGTCGACGATCGTCTCGCCCTCGCCGAGCTCCATCGCAAACTCGGTGCGGCCGGTGAGGCCCGGGGCGAGGTGCGCCGCGACCTGAAAGCCGATCGGTCCGACCGCAAAGCCCGGGTCCTCATCGGAGACCTTGAGCAGGCTGACGTCGCCGAAGAAGTTCAGATCGATCCGATCGCCGGACCCGATCACGAGCTCATCGACGGTGACCGGCTGATCGGGCGAGGCGGCGGGCGGCGGCGGCGACGGCGACGCGGTGACCGGCTCGGGTGGCAGCACGGTCTCCCCCGGCGGATCGGGCGGCGGTGTGCGTGCAGCATCGGGCGCGGGTTGTGCCAGCGCAGACCCGGCGGCGAGCGCCGCTCCTGCGAGCGAGACAGAGAGGAGATTTCGCATCATGCAGGAGCGACGCTACTGAAAGACCAGTGGATAGGTCAAAGCAGCGGCGACGCCACCGCTCGGCTTGGGGAGCCGCCAGCGCGCGATCGCCTGGCGGATGCAGCTCTCGACCGACGGTGCGCCCAGCGTCGAGCTCGCGATGTCGACCCTGGAGACCGTGCCATCCGGGGCGATCGTGATGCGCGCCTGCACGGTCCCCGACAGGCTCGGGTCATCCATGCGCGCGCGCTCGTAGCACTGCTGCACCGGGCCGATCTGCGTGCGCGCGGCGGCGCGCGTGGCGGCGACGTCGATCGTCCCCGGACGCGGCGCAGCGGACCCCTCGGCGCGCGCGGCCGGTGGCTCGGCAGGCGCTGGCTCGGGGGGCTTTGTCTTCGGCTCGGGGGGCTTTGTCTTCGGCTCGGGTGGCTCGGCGCGGGCGACCTCGGCCTTGCTCTCCGACGGACGGGTCTCGCTGCGCTCGGGGCGCGGCGGGGGCTCGGGATCCGGCCGCGGTCGCGCAGGCGTTGCCTTCACCGCGCGCGCCGGCGGCCGCGGCCTCGGCTTGATCGCCTTGTCGACGGCCTTCGGCGTCTTGTCCGCGGCACCGTTGTCGGGATCCGCCGGCATCTCGATGTGAGCGATGGCCCGCGCGGGAAGCTCGGACGGAGCCACGGGCTCCGGCGAGGATGCGATGGGAGGCGGCGTTGGAGTCACCGCTGCGGCAGTGACCGGCGCTGGTGCCGCGGAGCCAGACGCCGTCGGTGCCGGCGAAGGAACCGCGGGTGAATGCACGGCCGGTGCGGCTGGTGCTGGATCGGGCGTCGCTGCCGCGGGCTCAGCTGCACCTGGCGCGGCCGGCGGCTCTGCAGCCGCGACCGGGGCCGCGGGCTCGGTGGGCGGCGTCGCGACGTACGTCGTCGAGCCGTCGGTTCGCTCGGTGTACTCCTTGGCCTTGATGGCGGTCAGGATGATGACGCCGCCTGCGACCAGCGCGCTCAGGATGATCACCGGCCAGCGCAGTGGCTCGCGCTCTTCGGGTCGCTCGGTCGCGATCCGCTGCTCGGACGGCCGCGTGGACGCGTCCTTCTCGATCCGGCGTCCGGAATCGCGCAGCGGGGGCCGGCCGACGTGATCCGTGGCCGGGGGGCTCACGGCGAGCCGGCGCTGCGAGGTCCGCTCGGGCGGTGCAACGGGCTCCGGCGGCGGGGTCTCCACGATCGGCAGCGGCGTCGTGGCGCCCGCATCGAGCACTGCATCGAGCACTGCATCGATCGAGTCATCGATCGAGACGTCGCTCGAAGCATCGCTCGAGGCACCGGTCGATGGGTCGCTCGGCGGACGCGCCGGTACCGTGTGCGTCCCGCGACCGAGGCTCGCCGCCGCCCGCGCGTGCGCGTTGGTCGGGGCCGCCGGCGGCCGGCTCCCGCGGTTCGAATCGCGCGAGCGATTGGTGGCGTTGTCATCGTCGTCGCGGTCGGCATCGGCGCCAACCGCGGACCCCACGGGGATGGAATCGGGCCTGGGCAGCTCGCTGGTCGCGGCCACCACGCTGTCCTCGCCCCAGGGGTCTTCGCTCAAGGCAGGAGGCGTTTGGGCACTGCGGCGGCGCGACATCTGATCGATGAACTCTTGCAGATTCTTGACTGAGTGCCGTCGCTGATCAGTCATCACGATCTCCCGCGCTCACAACGCGTTGGTGACCGCCCGGATCCCCGCGTGACCATCGTACAGACATTCGTGGCCCGCGGGCGAACGGACTGACGACGTACAATCACCTACCAGCGTTGAAACGACCAGCCACGATGCTGGATTTGCCGAGGACAAAGCGAAGGTGAGTTCAGTTCCGCTCGCTGCGACGCGGATCGGGTGCCGATCGGGTAGCGCCCCAGCTGTGCTCGATCGCATCGCGCGCGATCCGGCGCTTCGCGAGCACCCGCGTGCACGCTCGACGCCGGTCGATCAGATGCCGTACAGCTGCAGCCCGCCGCAGCGATCGCCGTTGCCGATCACCGTGACCTGCGCGATCCGCCGGTTGTTGCCGTCGAGCGGCAGCTCCACGAGGTCGTTGCGATCATCGAGCACGCGATCGAGCTCGGCGACCTGGCTCGAGCCGTCCGCGAACCGGACGATCACCTGGTCGATCTGCGCCACGCCGCTCGCCACCTGCATGCGCAGCTGGGTGAACGTGTTCGGATCGCCAGCGGTCCTCGAACGCGCCGCGAGCGTACCGCGCATCGAAGTTCCGACGACGGCGCGCGTGCGAAGTGTTGCCCTCGAACGCGACCTTCTGGCTCTCGCGGTTCGCTGCGATGATGAACTTGCCGTTCGGCGTGGCCACGATGCCCACGGGCCGATCTGCGTCGGGCCTCCCGGGCGGCGACGATACTCCCGTCCGCCGGGCTTCGCGACGACGATTCTCAGCGGCGGCAAACCCGGCTAGAGTACGCCGCGAGATGGGGGACCTCTGCCGCGCCTGCGACGAAGCCCTGCCGGCGAGCGCACGTTTCTGTCCGGGCTGCGGACTGCCCACGGGCGCGACCACCGTGGGCAACGGCGTGCCATCGCTCGCGGTCTCGAGCACGCTGACCGATCCGCGTCCGCGCACGCTGCCGCCGCGGGTGATCCCCGCCGGCACGCAGGTCACCGATCGGTACGTGATCGACGGTGTGCTCGGCGAGGGCGGCATGGGCGTGGTCTACCGGGCGACCGACCTCGCCCGCGATCGCACGGTCGCGATCAAGGCGCTGCACGCGAGCCTGATGGGCGACGACGGCGTGCGCCGCCGGTTCAAGCGCGAGGCCCAGCTGATGCTCGGCTGGAACCACCGCTTCGTCGCGCGCGTCCACGATCTGATCGAGCACCAGGACCTGCTGGCCTTCGTCATGGAGTTCGTCGATGGCCCCACGCTCGAGGAATACACCCAGCGCTGGGGCAAGCTGCCCTACGACGACGTCCGCCAGATCTTCACCAGCGTGCTCGAGGCGATCCAGGAGGCGCACGCGATCGGCATCATCCATCGCGACCTCAAGCCGCAGAACATCCTGCTCCAGCTCACCGGCGACGCCGTCGTGCCCAAGATCGTCGACTTCGGCGTCGCCAAGGTCCTCGAGGGCACGACGTACACGATGAGCGGCGCGATGCTCGGCACCTGCCGCTACATGCCGCCGGAGCAGGTCGAGTCTCCGCAGAGCGTCGACCACCGCGCCGACATCTATGCCCTCGGCGTCACCCTCTACCGCTGCGTCACCGGCCGCTGCCCGTTCGAGGGCAACAACCACTTCGCGGTCATGATGGCGCACGTCCAGCAGGCGCCCGAGCCACCATCGGCATTCCGCCCCCACCTGCCGCCGGCGCTCGAGAAGGTCATGCTGCAAGCGCTCGCCAAGGACCGCGCCCACCGCCCGCAGTCGTGCACCGAGTTCCGCATCGCGCTCGAGCACTCGCTGGTCGACGTCACCCCGAGCCGCGTCGAGCGCGACGACCACCCAGCGGTGCTCACCGACGACGACGGCAACGAGATGCTGCTGATCCCCGCGGGGCCGTTTCCGCTCGGCGCCAACCGCCGCACCGTGCACATCGACCGCTTCTACCTGGCGCGCCACCCGGTCACCAATCGCCAGTTCCAGACCTTCGTCGAGGTCACCGGCTATCGCCCCGACGACGCCGAGAAGCACCGCTTCCTGCACCACTTCCGCAACGGCATATGCCCGACCGAGCTCGCCGATCACCCGGTCGTCTTCGTGTCGTGGACCGACGCGCGCGCCTACTGCCGCTGGGCGGCGCGCCGGCTGCCGAGCGAGGCGGAATGGGAGAAGGCGGCGCGCGGCCCCGAAGGCAACAAGTATCCCTGGGGCCGCGAGGAGCCGACGCCCGAGCTCGCCAACTTCGGCCACGCGCGCGCCAAGTCGTACCCGGCCACCACGCGCGACGGCGGCACCGCGCCGGTCACCTCCTTCCCGCACAGCGCCTCGCCGTACGGCCTCGAGGGCATGGCGGGCAACGTCTTCGAGTGGTGCGAGGACGTCGACGAGCCGGGGTTCTACCTCCACGGCCCCGACCGCAACCCGCGCAACACGATCCAGCCGGGCGCTGCGCCGTGCGTGATCCGCGGCGGCTCCTGGCGCTACGACGCGCGCTCGCTGCGAACCTACGCGCGCGCCAGCTTTCCACCGACGTTCCGCCTCGACACCGTCGGCTTCCGCGTCGCCCTCTGATCTGGATCATTCCAACGAAGCCGACTACGTGCGTCGCTTCACCACCGCATACCCCCTCTGCTCACCGGTATTGCTGCGCGTTGCCATCGCCCTGGCGAGGTGCGCCAGCGGAGCCCACATCGGTTCGTAACCCTGCTTGTAGACGTCGAGCATGAGGATCAGGTCGCGCGCCGGATCGTATGCCCCGATCGGGGAGAAGTGGCCAACGTCGACGCCGTCGCCATAGAACAGATCGAGATGGAAATTGGCGGCGACGAATGCTGTATCGCCGCTCTCCATCGAGAGGAGCGCGGCGCGCAGATCGGCGGCCCCCGCTTCGACGCTGGTCACGGGCGCGATCGCAACACTCCAGTCGGCGGCGCATTCGTAGGACGCGAGAGCGCGCTCCATGGCCGCCGCGAACTCGGTCAGGCCGAGCCCGGCGCCGTCCTGCGCCACCGCCGTCTTCCAGGCCGGGTCATCCAGCCTGGCCAGCAGGCCGTCCTCGCTCGCCGGCTCGCTGATTCGCGGATGCCCCTGGTGCCCCCGTACCGCATTGATCAGCATCACGGCAGTGGCAAGCGAGCAGGAGCACTCCGTGGACTGTTGAATCAGGTAGGGCGCGATCGACCAGTAGGCGCTGTTCGGCGCACCGCGCAGATAGGCGTGATCCATCCGGAGCGGGATCAGCGCTGCGGGTGACGTGTCGTGGCTCGGGCCTTCCATGCTCGCTCGATGTTCGCGTGATCGCCGACTCAGAGGGCGCCGGGGGCGAGCGCCAGGGCGAGGATGCGGGCGTCCTGGGTCGCACGCGAGTTGTCGTCGGACACGAGGAACAGGACGCGGCGGCCGTCGGGGAGCGTCGGGCCGAAGGTCATGCCCTCGTAGTTCTCGAGGGTGCGGCGGCGCTGCCACTGCGCGGGCGGGGCGCAATGCGCGTCGGGGAGCAGGGCGATGTCGACGACGAGGCGCTTGGCGACCGGGGCTGCGTCGCGCGCGTCGGCGAGGCCGAGGACGTCCTTGCCGGTGCGCAGGTCGACGTCGTAGAGGCGGACGCTGTTGCCGCTGCCCTGGACCCACGCGCGCTCGAGGACAAGCATGCGATCGGGGGAGAGCGGCGCGATGTCGGAGACGCCGTTGTCGCCGCGCACGCCTGCGGCGAAGATCGGATCGGTCAGGTAGGCGACCTCGAGGTCGGGGCCGCCGTCGAGCCGGTGGCGCAAGAGGCGCACCACGGTGCCGTGCGTGACGCTGCTCGTCGGACCGTCGCCCTCGAGCGCCTGCTCGTTCGCCGCGAACACGTAGCGGCCGCCCGGGGTTGCGAGGTAGCCCAGGCCCTCGAGGCCGAGGTTGTGGCGCATGCCGGCGAACCCGGGCAGCTCGACGCGCATGCCGCCGCGACCGTCGCGCAGCACGCTGAACACCGCCTGCTCGGTCTCGTCGGCGACGAGCAGGATGCGGTCGCCGGCAAGGGCGAGCGCCTCGCCATCCCAGCGCTCGACGGGCAGGTCCAGCGGAATCGGCTCGCGCAGCTCGTACCCCGAGAGATCGGCGCGCGGGGCGAGCACGACGATCCACGGCGCGCGGTCGGAGATCGCATAGAGCAGGTGCTCGTTCGCGTCCCATGCCAGGCCCGAGAGATCGTGGCTGCGCGGGTCGTCGCGCGGCAGGTCGACGCAGGTCAGCACCTCGACCGGCGCATGGGCCGGCGCGGGCGCGTGGGCGACCAGCGGCGCGTGCGCGGCGGGCAGCGGCGGCTCGGCGTGGCAGGCCCCGAGCGCTGCGAACACCAGCCAGGTGCGCAGGGCATCGCCTGTGAGCTTGCGCGCCTGGGACATCGACATCGCTACGGAGCCTACATGCTCGTGGCGTACCTGCGCGCGCCTACCTCCGGCTGACTGCACCCAGGACACGGTTTGCTGCCTCGATCGATGGCCGGCGGCCCGGCGCGCGGCCGCATGCGTCACACTGTGGCATGGCCCGGAGGCGGCGCATCATCTGGATCCTGTCGCTGTCGTTCTGGACGGCCGTGGGTCTGCTCTGCGGGGTGCAGATCTGGATCAGCATGATCACCCACGGCCACGCGCTGTGGCGGGTGCTGACCTACCAGGTGCTGATCTGGACGGTCTGGGTCGTGTTCTCGCCGGGGATCGGCTGGATGGCGCGCCGGTTCCCGCTGTTGCCGCCGCCCAACGGCGCGGTCATCGCGCACCTGGTCGCGGCGCTCGCGATCGCGGCGATCCACACCACGTGGTGGGCGATGTGGCTGGTCGAGATCCGGCCCTATGATGCGATGGGGACGCAAAGCTTCTCCGACGCCTTCCTCTCGCTCGCGGTCTCGGGCCTACCCCTCCAGCTGATCTTCTACTGCGGTGTCCTGGCCGCGCACTACGCGGTCGAGTACTACGATAAGTACCGAGAGCGCTCGCGCGTCGCTGCGCGGCTCGAGACGTCCCTGTTCGAGGCGCGGCTGCACGCGCTCGAGCTCCAGATCCGCCCCCACTTCCTGTTCAACACGCTCAACTCGATCAGCGCGCTGGTGCGCACAGCGCGCGATCGCGACGCGGTGGGCATGATCGCGGGGCTGTCGGACCTGCTGCGCTACTCGCTCGATCACGCGGGCGAGCAGCGGGTCGAGCTCGCGGCCGAGCTCGCCATCACCGAGCGCTACCTCGAGATCGAGCGCCTGCGCTTCCCCGACCGGATGGCCTACGAGATCGAGGCCTCGGCCGAGGTGCGGCGCGGCGCGGTACCCACGCTGCTGCTCCAGCCGCTCGCCGAGAACGCGATCCGCCACGGCATCGCGCGGCTGGCCTCTCCGGGGCGCGTGACGATCCGCGCGGTGCGCGACGGCGCGCGGCTGCGCATCGAGGTGTTCAACACCGGCTCACTCGCGCCCGACTACCGGGCCGGCATTGGCCTGCGCAACACGATGGAGCGGCTGCGCTTCCTCTATGGTAGCGACCACAGCTTCGAGCTGCGCGCCGAGGACGGCGGTGTGCTGGCGCAGGTCTCGCTGCCGTGGAGCGAGGCTTGAGGGGCCCGATCCGGGTCGCCATCATCGACGATGAACCGCTCGCGCGCGAGGCGCTCCGCATGGTGCTCGCGACCGATCCCGAGGTCGTGGTGGTCGGCGACTGCATCGGGGTCGATGCGCCCGCGCTGATCGAGCGCGAGGGCGTCGAGCTCCTGTTCCTCGACGTGCAGATGCCCGAGGTCGATGGCTTCGAGGTGCTGGCCGCGCTGCGCCCGGGCGCGCTGCCGGTGACCGTGTTCGTGACCGCGCACGACGAATATGCGGTGCGCGCGTTCGAGGTCCACGCGATCGATTATCTGCTGAAGCCGTTCGACGACGCGCGCCTGATGACCGCGCTGGCCCGCGCCAAGGAGCGCCTCGCCCGCCACGGCGCGGCTGCGGGCCAGGAGATCCTCGCGCTGCTCGACGAGCGCGCGCAGCGCAAGAGCTCGGTGGAGCGCTTCCTGGTGCGCGCGCGCGGCAAGGTCGTCGTGGTCCGCGCCGAGGACATCGACTGGATCGAGGCCGCCGACTACTACGCCACCCTGCATGTCGGCGGCGAGTCGCACCTCATCCGCGAGACCATGACCGACCTCGAGGGCAGCCTCGATGCGCGGCGCTTCGTGCGCGTGCACCGCGGCGCGATCGTCAACATCGATCGCGTGCGCGAGGTCCACCCGCAGTTCCGCGGCGATTGCACGCTGGTGCTCGCCAACGGCACGCAGGTCAAGCTCAGCCGCACGCGGCGCTCCGAGTTCGAGCGCCTGTTTGGCATGCCGCGCTGACGCGGTCGCGTCGGGTCGCACGCGGTCGCAGCTCGTTCGCCGCGTGCGCGCGACTCCGGCCGGCCGCACGCAGATCCGGCTGGCCGCCACCAGGATCCGGTTCACTGCATTCCCGGCGCGCAGGCGTTCGCCATGCGGGACGCTGGCCGCACACAGGAGCACGTATGAACGCAAAGCGCACCCTCGTCCTGGCCTCCTCCGCGATCGCATCGATCGCGGCAACCGTCCACGCCGGCGGCGATCCGGCCGCGGTGCCGCTGGTGGTCTCGCCGGCGTGGCTCGCCGCTCACCTGAAGGAGCCCAACCTGGTTCTGCTCCACATCGGCGACGAGGAGGCGTACAAGAAGCAGCACATCGCCGGTGCGCGGCGGATCACCTTGCAGGAGATCTCGATCTCCAAGCACGGCGACGGCCTGATGCTCGAGCTGCCGCCGGTCGACGATCTGCGCCAGCGCCTCGAGGCGATCGGGATCTCGAACGACTCGCGCGTCGTCGTCTACTTCGGGCAGGACTGGGTGTCGCCCGCGACGCGCGTGGTGCTCACGCTCGACGCAGCGGGCCTCGGCGCGCACGCGGGCCTGCTCGACGGCGGCATGCCGGCGTGGGTGGCCGCCGGCAACCCGGTCACCGACGCCGCGCCACCGGCGCGCAAGGGCACGCTGGCGCCGCTGACCCTGCGGCCGATCATCGTCGACGCGACCACGGTCATGACCAGCCTGGGCAAGCCGGGCATCGCGGTCGTCGACGCCCGCGACAAGGAGTTCTACGACGGCACGCAGACCGGCGATTCGCACGATCACCCGCACAAGACCGGCCACATCAAGGGCGCGCTCAGCGTCCCGTTCACCAGCGTCTGGGACGACCACAACGTGCTGTTGTCGGCCGACGAGCTGACTGCGCGGTTCACCAAGGCGGGCGTGAAGCCCGGTGACACGATCATCGGTTACTGCCACATCGGCCAGCAGGCGACGGCGATGCTGTTCGCGGCGCGCCGACTCGGCCACAAGGTGCTGCTCTACGATGGCTCGTTCGAGGACTGGTCGCTGTTTCATCCCGGCTATCCCGTCGAGAAATCGGCCGCGGCCGCGGCCAAGCCCAGGACCGAGACCAAGCCCGAGGCCAAGCACTGATGCGCGCACGCGCGTACAGCGATCCGTACGTGACTGGCGCCGGCCTCGGCCTCGTGCTGCTCGCCGCTTTCGTGATCACCGGTCGCGGCCTGGGCGCATCGGGCGCATTCGCGACGACCGCGGCCGGCCTGACCCACGCGGTCGCGCCGCCCGCGGCCGAGGCCAACCCGTACTTCGCGCGCTACCTCGTCGACGGCGGCATGTGGCGCGACTGGCTGCTGTTCGAGCTCGGCGGTGTCGCGCTCGGCGGCTTTCTGTCGGCGTGGCTCGCCGGGCGGCTGCGCGGCGAGGTCGAGCGTGGCCCCGGTGCTCCGCGGCGCGCGCGCCTGGTGCTCGCGTTCGGCGGCGGCGCGGTCATGGGCCTGGGCGCGGTGCTCGCGCGCGGCTGCACCAGCGGCCTCGCGCTGACCGGCGGCGCGCTGCTCAGCGTCGGCTCGTGGCTGTTCATGATCGCCGCGTTCGCGGGGGCCTATCTCGCCGCGCCTGCGTGGAGGGCGATGTGGAGAGGATCGACGAGAGGGTCGACGAGAGGATCGACGCCATGACGGGGCCATGGATCACCGAGGACACCGCGGCGCCGGCGCTCGCCACCGCGGCAGCGATCGGCCTC
>DATIPJ010000258.1:0-6505 GCA_035472155.1 Kofleriaceae bacterium | reverse complement strand
CCCGGGAAGCTTGCCGGTTCCGCGATCAATACGAGGATTTCGTCGGCGCCGGCGCCGAGGTCATCGGCATCTCGCGCGACGACGCCGCGTCGCACGCCAAGTTCCGCGACCACCACCATCTGCCGTTCACGCTGCTCAGCGACCCGGGCGGCAAGGTGGCCTCGTCGTGGGGCGTGCGGCCCAAGCTCGGGATCATCCCGGGCCGCGTGACCTTCGTGTTCGACAAGGCGGGCGTGGTGCGCCACCGCTTCGACTCGATGCTGAAGTTCAACCGGCACGTCGACGAGGCGCTCGAGGTCGTGAAGACGCTGCGCTGAGCGCACGCGAACCCACCGCCGCGGCTCAGCGCGTGGCGAAGGTCACGTCGACGGCCCCCTCGGCGAGGTCGGTGTGGACCGAGAGCTCGACTGAGGTCGGCAGCGCGGGCTCACCGCGCGGGCGGCGAACGACGTCGGCGTGCAGCAGGCGGCGCTCGAGCGCATCGGACAGCGCGTCGCGCGCGCTCTCGATCCGATCGCGAACGGCGAGATCGCCCGGGGTCAGCGTGACGACCACCGCGCCCGACCCCGCGCCGGTCACCTCGACATTGCGCAGGTGGAACCGCTTGCCCTGCGCGATCTCGAACGTGACGTAGGCTGCGCCCGCGCGGTCGTAGGTGACGACGGCGGGCTCGACGCGCGCGGCGAGATAGCCGAGCTCGGCGAGCCGCTGCTCCATCGCCTCGCGGTCGTGCTCGAGGTGGGTGGCGTCGAGCAGGTCGCCCGGGCGGGTCGCCAGCACCTCGCGCAGCCGCGCGTCGGGCAGCTGTTTGCCGTCGAGCGCGACGCTGCGAACTTCCTGCAGCCGCGCGATGGGGCGATTCACCGCAGCCTCGGCATTCGCGGTGACATTCGGAAGCCGCCGCAAAAGCGCCCAGGCGGCGACGATCGCGAGGGCGGTGGCGATGACGAACACGCGCACGCGGCCGAGGTCTGCAATGAGGGGACCATACGCAACCGCCGAGGATCGCTCACCGGCCGCTGTAGCCGGCGCTTCACTGTTGTGGCCCGCGGGCTACTCAGCCCGCAGCTTTGTCGACGGTGCCCGTGGGCGCGCGGTCGAGCCCGCGATGAAGCGCGTCGCGCACAGCCTCGTAGCGCTCGGGAAGCTCGACGGGTGCGTTGCAGTAGCGCGGTGTAGCCACGCCGGGCAGGCGCGCCTCGTGATATCCGACCTTGAAGTCGGCGAACTTGAGCCCGCTGGCCGTCGAGATCACGACCACGCGCTGGTCGCGTGTCACCTGGCCGCGCGCGGCGAGCTTGGTCAGTGCGGCGAGCGCCACGCCGGTGTGCGGGCAGGTGAACAACCCGTCGCGGTCGGCGTGCGCCGACGCATCGGACAGCTCGGCCTCGCTCGCGATCTCGACCACGCCGTCGAACGCGCGCAGCGCGCGGACCGCCTTCTTGAAGCTCACGGGATTTCCGATCTGGATCGCCGACGCCAGCGTGGTCTCGGCCTTGACCGGCGAGAGCTCGGACCAGCCGGCGCGATAGCTCGCATACAAGGGGCTCGCGTGCGCGGCCTGTGCGACGCAGATCCGCGGGCGGCGGTCGATGAGACCGAGCGCGAGCATGAGCTCGAAGCCGGCCCCGAGCGCCGACACGTTGCCGAGGTTGCCGCCCGGGATCACGACCCAGTCGGGGACCTGCCAGCCGAGCTGCTGCGCGAGCTCGATCGCCACCGTCTTCTGGCCCTCGACGCGCAGCGAGTTCATCGAGTTCGCGAGGTAGATCGGCTCGCGCGACGACAGCTCCTGCACGAGGCGCATGCAGCCGTCGAAGTCGGTGTCGATCGCGAGCACGAGCGCGCCCATCGCGAGCGGCTGGACGAGCTGCGCCGTCGAGATCTTGCCGCGCGGCAGGATCACCACCGCGCGAACGCCGGCCGCCGCCGCGTACGCCGCGAGCGCCGCCGACGTATCGCCCGTCGACGCGCAGGCCACTGCGCGGACCGGGCGTCCCGAGCTGATCATCTGCTTGACCATCGAGACCAGCACGGTCATCCCGAGGTCCTTGAACGAGCCGGTGTGCGAGGTGCCGCATTGCTTGACGCGCACGTCGCCCAGGCCGAGCGCCTCGGCGAACCGCGGGATGCGCGTGAGCGCCGTCGTGCCCTCCCCCATCGTCACGATGTTGCGCGGCTCGAGCTGGGGTGCGACCCACTCGTGCTTGCCCCACACGCCCGATCCCCACGGGTCTTCCACCGAGCGCCAGCGCGTCGCGAACAGCTCCTGCCAGTCGCGCGCGCTGCGCGTCTTGAGCGCCGCGACGTCGTGCACGACCTCGAGCAGGTCGCCGCAGCGCGGGCAGCGATAGATCACCTGGTCGAGCGGGTAGCCACCCTCACAGCCGGCGATGCAGCGAAACTCCGCCGAGAAAGCCATGGCCGACTCTACCCCGTCCCTCCTTCGCTGACCGCCCGCGACCCGCCTTCGCCGCACCTCGCCGGGAGTCGGTACGGTTCGGTGGGTGCTCACGGTTTCGGCGTGGCGCTCACGGTTTCGGCTTGGCGCGAATGATGACCTGGTTGTCCTTGACGACCACCGAGAAGTCGACGCCCTTGGCGTTGTACTGCTCCATGATCTTGGGCGCCTGCGCGTTGATCGTCTTGAGCAGCTTGCCGTAGGCGCCCGGGCCCGCCTCCTCGCCGAGGAACTCCTTGGCCTTGACGTACTTCGCATAGAGCGCATTGACGTCGGCGTTGCTCATCCCCGGCGGCGGAGCCTGCGGCGGATCGAGCTCGCGGCGCTCGCTCGGCGCAATCGGTCGCTCGCGCGGCGGCGGGGGCGGCCGCTGCGGTACAGCGGCGTTCGCGCGCGATAGACCCGATGGGGCGGCGTTCGCGCTCGAGGTGCCCGAGGCGCCTGCGTTCGCGCCCGATGCGGCTGCGTCTTGCCCGGGCGCCGCGGGTCGCACCGGCGGCCGGCGATCGAGGCCCGCGGGCGGCGTTCGCCCGGGCTCCACCGCCCGCAGCGTCGGCGGGCGCTCGGTCTCGGCTTTCGCGCTCGCCGCCGCGCTCGCCGCTGCGCTCGCCGCCGTGCGCGCAGCCTCGGCCTTCGCACTCGCGGCCGCTCGCACCGGCGCGACCGGCGCACGCTCGGGCGCAGCCGCCGCCGTGACATCGGTCGGCTCATCGGTGTCCACGTCGACCGGCGCGCTGCGCTCGCTCGACGGATCGATGATGCGCGGCACGGCGCCGCGCTCCTTCGCCGATGCAGCGCGCGCCGGCGGCGCCACCGGCTTCGCACCACCGGGGGTCGGCGGCATCGGGATGCTCGGGATCCGCGGGAACGGACCCGACATGCTCTCGACGGGCGCCGGCGTCTGTGCCGCCGCCGAGCCGGGCATGATCGGGATCGATCGCGTCTGCTGCGACGGCGCGGTGCTCCCCGCCACCGGAATCGATCGCGTGCCTTGCGAAGACGCCGCCGGGATCGCGGAGGGAATCGAGCGCGTCCCCTGTGATGGCGTCGCAACGCTCGGCACCGACGGAATCGAGCGCGTTCCCTCCGACGGCGTCGCGGCGTTCGCGATCGATGGAATCGCGCGCACACCCTGCGCCGGCGTTGCGGTCCGCAGCGATGGCAGCGCGCGCGTTCCTTGCGACGCCGCACCGGGCACTGCACCCGGCACTGGACGCGCGGGCTGCGCTCCCGACGCAGACCCCACGGACTTCGACGACGCCGATGGCGCCGACGGGAGGAACGACACCCCCGACTCGGACGACCATGAGGAGTCGTCGACGCCGGTCCCCGGAGCGTCTGCGGCGGTGCCCGCCCTCCCGCCTTGCGGCGACGCCTCCGATGACGTGCTCGCACGGCTGCTCTGCGGCGACGACGCCTGGGGTGGCGCCGGCGGGCGCTGCACGGATGGAATCGCGCGCGTCGCCTGCGGCGGGGGCGGTGGCGCCGCAGCCGATCGCGTCCCGTGCGCCGGCGTCTGTGCGATCGACGGGATCGTGCGCGTCGCCTGCGGCGGTGTCGCGGACGGCGGCGGCACCTGCGGCGATGCGGCCTGCGGCGATGCGGCCTGCGGCGATGCGGCCTGCGGCGACGCGGATTGCGGTGATGGCGCCGAGGCAGCGGCACGGTGTACGGACGCCGGGAGGCGCGAGACGCCGGGCATCGCCTGGGTGGCGGCGTGCTTGGGCGGCGGCTTGGACTTGCCCGTACGGCGTGACGGGTTGGCGACCTCCGTCACCTCGGTGATCGGCTCGTCGCCGCTCGTGGCGTCGAGGTCGACCACCTCGCCGGGCGGCGCGGCGTTCGGAGGCGCGGCGCGCGGAGTCGACGGGCTCGGGGGCGCGGCGGCGCCAGCAGCGGGGCTCGGGCGCGCGCCTCGCTCGGCGGGGATCTGGCCCGTGCTGCGGCGGCCCGGGCCCGTGCGGCCGGGTTTGCGCGCGCGCGCGCCCGGCAGCTTGAGCTCGTCGGCGAGGCCCGCGACCGGGGAGCCCGAGCCTGAGCCCGGGCGGGGATGGCCGCCGGACTGGACGTCGGCCGGCGGGCGCGGCTGCTGCGTCGGCGCGCGCCCGACGACGGGGATGCCTCCCGTGCTGCGCCTGCGGCCGGTGTTGGGTGGCCCGAGCTCGATGTCGGGGCCGCCGTCATTCGTGACCTTGGCGAAAAATGCATCGAGGTCGAAATCGGCGTCCGACTCGTCGATCTTGTAGGCGCCGCCGGCCAGGGCGTCGCGGCGCACCTCGCTCGACTCCTCGATCACCGCGGCGTCGAGGTCGAGATCCTCGACGTCGATGTCGACATCCTCCTCGGCCAGCGTGAGGAGCTCCATCGACTCCTCGTGCGGCTTCTCGCGCAGGCGGGCGAGCGCGAGGGCGGCCTCTCGGTCGCGCATGACCTGCTCGCGCATGCGCTTGGGCATCGCCGCGAGGATCTCGGGCGGAACATCGGCGCCCGTGCGGACGGCCTGACGCCCGATCTTGAACAGGTTGCGGCTGTAGGTGCCGTTCTCGATCTGGCGCAGCGTCCGGCGCCAGTAGCTGTTGTACGAGCCGAACTTCTGCTGGAGGGTCGCAAACCGGTAGCGCAGGGCCGTGTTGCGAATCTGCGCCTGCGCCAGATCGCGCAGCTTGCGCTCGATATCGGTGTGCAAATACGTCGGCGGCTGCTTCTGGATCCCGAGGAAGTATTGCTCGTACAGGACCTTGACGCGGTCCATGGTCGAGTCGACGGCGTCGAGCGCCTCCTCGATGACCTCCGCCTTCTCCGGCTCCGGCTGTGCCGACTTTGTCGCCACGTATCCAGCAGGATACCAGTTCTGCTATAGCCTCGTCGGGCGGTTTTCGGCTCATGTCCGTCGTGTATTTTCTGTTGCTCGTCGGCGTCCTCGTGGTGATCCACGAGCTCGGACACTTTGCCGCGGCAAAGCTGCTCGACGTGAAGGTGCTCCGGTTCTCCCTCGGATACGGGCGGCCGCTGTTCCGGGTCAAGCTGCGCGAGACCGAGTACCAGATCGCGGCGTTCCCGATCGGGGGCTACGTGCGGATCCTGGGCGTCGAGGGCGATGACAAGCCCGACCGGCCCGACCAATACACTGGCCTGCGCGGCGACGCGGGCCGCAGCTTCGCGAGCCGACCGCTGTGGCAGCGGCTGGTGATCGTGTTCGCCGGGCCGGCGGCGAATCTGGTCCTGCCGATGGTGATCTACTTCCTGTTCTTCGCCGGGCACAGCGTGCTGCCCGCGGCGGTGATCGGCGATGTGATCGACGGCGGCGCGGCGGCGCGGGCCGGGCTCGAGCCGGGCGACCGCGTGCTCGAGATCGACGGCAAGCCGGTGCGCTACTGGGAGGAGATCGAGACGGCGGTGCGGTCGTCGCCCGGCAAGGAGCTGCACCTGCGCGTGTCGCGCAACGGCAAGGTGTTCGAGCGCTACGTGACGCCGCTCGAGGAGACCGTGCGCTATCGCGACGGCGCGGTGACGCAGCAGGGCCGCGTGGGCATCACGCACGCGCCGTTCGTGCCGCTGATCGGCGTGATCGACGGCAACTCGCCCGCGGCCCACGCCGGGCTGCGTACGCAGGACCTGATCATCAGCGTCGACGGCCAGCCCGTGCGCAACTGGAGCGACGTGCAGCACCACGTGGGGCGATTCGCGCGACGCACGAGCCTGGTCTACTTCCGGGGCACCGAGATCCCGGGCGTGCCGCAGATCCAGCTGCTCGGCGCCGGGTTCGCCGATCTCGTCCCCGAGACGCAGGTCGACGCGACGCTGAACCGCCAGACGTACACCGGCCTCGAGCACGCCGAGATGTTCGTCGCGCGGGTCGACGCCGACTCGCCCGCCGCGCGCGCCGGCATCCGCCCGGGCGACCTGGTGATCGCGCTCGACGACGTGCCGGTCGCGCACTGGGTCGACCTCGATCAACGCCTGCAGGCCGAGCCCAAGCGCGCATTCAAGCTGACCTGGAAGCGCGCGGCGGGCGGTACGACCGAGAAGATGTCGGCCGACGTC
>DATIPJ010000257.1:0-10777 GCA_035472155.1 Kofleriaceae bacterium | reverse complement strand
GCCAGTGCCCGTTCGGAGACACGATGATCGCCCACGCGCTGGTCTGGCCGGTCGACCGAGACGCGACCACGACGCACATCGGCTACACCGCCTCGGCGATCACCTATCTGTTCGGCAGGCGAGCGAACGGCGTCGACATCTGGATCGACACCGGCACTGTGACGCTGCAGGCGGGACTCCCGGGCGACATCTGGTTTCGCACACTGGCGACGTTGGGCGCCGGAAGCCACGTTCACGTCACCGGGCTCGGGAACGGGGAGGTCTTGAGCGCACAGTCCGATCAGCCGTTCAGCTATCGGATCATCGTCCCGCCGTCGCCGCCGCCGGCGGGCGGCCCACCGGTCAACACCGGCCCCGGAACCCTGATGCACGCAGTACCGTCGCTGTGGCGCTGCGATCCCGCCGTCGAGAGCTGCTTCAGCGCAGACTGGACGGGCGCGGTCGTGCCGTGGCCCGCGTGGTCCGCGTACCGGGGCAACGCCCGGCCGGGAAACCTCGCGCGGCTGGTCCGTGCGTGGGACGACACACCGCTGTATCCATACATGGGCCCGTGGGCCGAGGGGTGCGAGATCACCGGCGCGTCTGGAATCACGCGGGTCATCGAGTGGCAGCGAGGCTCGGGCGAGTGGCGGGATACCTGGCTGTATCCGGGGGAGTCGTACGTGATCCATTTGATCCCGCCGGAGGACGGCGCGCTGCTCGAAGGCTACGATGGCTCACCGGGATTCAGCGCGACCGTGCGCAACTGCACGCCGCAGCCGCTCGCGCCGTGACACCGCGGCTAGCGTCGCGGCGGGACGTGAATGAGCGTGTGCTTGCCGTCGGCGAACTCGACGTCGATCCGCTGCGCGAGGCTCGCGACAACCGAGCCGCGGCCGAACTTCGGGTGATCGATGACGTCGCCGACTGCGAACGTCTGGCTCGCCGCATAGGGCCGCACCGGCTTCTCCGCCGCGCGCCACGAGATCCGTGCGAGGGTGATCAGGCTGTCGAACAACGAACGAGCCTGCGCGGATGGCGTCCTGGGGACGTGGCTTTCGTTGGCTCGAAGGATTGCGACGTCGCGCACCGTCGCGCGGAAGGTGACCGGGCGATCGATCCGGGCCGCGACCTCGGTTGCCGGGGCGCCGGCCTGTTCGAGCGCCGCCACGGCACGATCGATCGCGGCGTTCGCGACCCGGGCGACGAACGCATCTCGCGCCTCGGACAGCGTCCGCTGCACCGCGTGCAGCGCGTGTACGGGCACCTTCGGCTGCTTCATCTGCTGCAGCGCGCGTTCGTCGAGGGCGGCCGCGATCTTGTCGAACGCGGCATGAAAGCTCTCCTCGCAGCGCGCGCGTGCGTCGGCGATGATCGTCTCGCGCATTTTCGGCGCGGCCATCTCCACGTCGAGCACGCTGGCCAGCGCGCCGGTGACCGCGACCCGCACGTCGTCGCCCAGCTCGATGCTGTCGTCGGGCGTCTCGACGACGGTGAGGTCGAGCACGGCCACGACGCTGTCCGCCAGCTGCCCGGGCTTCGCGTTGCGCGGACCGCCGCTGTTGGGGTCGAGATCGACGGTGCGCAGCCGCGCGACCAGCGCCGCGAACACGGCCTCGTGGTCCGCGAGCGCGGCGCGGTCGGCGGCATCGAGCGGCGCGAGCGCCCCCGCAAGCTCGGTGAGCACGCCGTCGAGCCCGGCGAACGTGCAGACATCATGAAATCCGACGAGCAGGTCGCGGGCGAGCACCTTCAGGTCGGTCCCGCCTCGGCGGCTATCGAACAGACGCGTCGCGGTTTCGCGCAGGCCGACATACCCGCGCCGGGGAATTTCGATGGACATCACCTCGCACTGTACCCGGGAACGCGCCTACCTCAACGCAGAGACCATCGCTGGTTGGTACCCGCGCCGCACGCCCACAGAATGATGCTCGTGCCATTGGCCGTCCCCTGGCCGTTCGCGTCCACGCACAGCCCGGATTGCACGCCGGTGATCGTTCCATTGGCGTTCACATTCCACTGTTGATTCGGCTGGCCGTTGCAGTCCCAGATGATGACGGCCGTGCCGTTGGTGGTGCCGCCCTGGTTGGCGTCGAGGCACTTGTTGCCGTAGACGACCAGCTGCTTGCGCGCCGTGTACACCCAGGTCTGGTTCGCGCCACCGCTGCAGTCCCACAGCTGCATGCGCGTGCCGTTGGTGATCGTGTGGTTGTCGACGTCGAGGCAACGGCTGGACTGCGCGCCGACCACGGCCGCGCCGCTGGTGCCGGGCAGCGGTGCGATCGCGATCGCGTCGAGGTCCGGCGCCCAGGCCGACGCGTTGCCGAACGTCAGCGCATTTCCGCTGCCCTTGCCGAGCGAGACGATGACCGAGACCGTCCCCTGCGTGGTCCACGAGCCGGTCGGCGGAAACGCCACGACGGTCGGCGCCTGGCCGTTGGTGGTCAGCGTTGCCGTCCGCGTCGTCGCGTCGCCATTGGTGTACGCGATGGTCGCCACCGACAGCCCGGTCGCGCTCGCGTTGATCCCGTTGAACCGCAGCGTGCTCGCGCTCCCGTTGCCGATCGATCCGACGTGGGCGCCCCCGGAGCATCCGGCGCACGTCGCCACCGCCGCCGTGCCCGTGCGGGTATTGGCCGCCGCCTCCGCCTCGTATGTCGTCGCGCCGGCCTCGGTCCCGGTGATCGTGAGCAGCACCGAATCGTTCGCCGGAACGCCGACGCTGAAGCTGCCGGCGGGGCTGCCCACGGTGGTCGCGGTCCACAGGTTCCGTACGGTCGCCGCGCCCGTGCCGAGGCCCAGATCCGCCCAGCGCACGGCCATCGTCGCCGCAGCCCCGGTCCGATTGAGCAGCAGCGCGGCCCTCCGCCCGGATCCGGAGAGCACCTTGCCGTAGACCTGCAATCCGGCGCTGTCTTCCGCGACCTTCACGCCCTGCAGGCCGCGCGGATCCTGATCGACCGCAATCACCTCTGCGTTCTTCAGGATCGCGGCGGTCGCGGCGCTCATGGTCGCCAGGTTGTTTCCGGCGAGCAAAGGCGCCCCCGAGATGGCCCACAGGCTCATCTCCGTCCGGTTCTGCGCGGCCGACAGCCCGGGCATGCCGACGGTGAGCATATCCGGATCATTGACGTAACCGGTGTGTTGCGACACCGCATGTTGTGCCTGGTCGAATGAGGACAGCACCGGTGGCAGCGAAGCGGACTGTCCGAAGAAGATCAGATCCGTGGCGCTACGCCACATCGCACCGACCCCGGCCCCCCAGTTCCACGGGTTCTTGCGACCCCATTCGCAGATCGACAGCACCAGCGGATGCCCGGTCGTCGCGGTCGCCGACGCGAGCGCATCGCGGATCGCCTGGAACGTCGTCTGCGGATCGAGGCCCTCCGCGTCGCCGCCGCACCAGTCGACCTTCACGAAGTCGAAGCCCCAGCGCTCGAACTGGGTCATGTCCTGCAAGTAGTGACCTTCACTACCCGTGTTCGGAGCCGCGGGAGAGCCGGTCGGAAAGAAGAACCCGCATCCATTGCGGCCGGCGTCGGTATAGATGCCGGCCTTGAGCCCCTTGCTGTGGATATAGCTCACGATGCCGCTCATGCCGCTCGGCCACTGCGTGGCATTGACGACGATGTTGCCCGCGCCATCGCGCGCACCCTGCCACCAGCCCTCGTCGATATTGATGTACTGATAGCCCGCCGCCGGCAGCCCCGCGGCGACGAACGCATCGACCTGGGCCTTGATGGTGGCCTCATTGATGACGCTGGCGAAGGTATTCCACGATGCCCACCCCATCGGGGGGCGAGGGACCGCAATCTGGTTGGTTGTCACTGCTGCACCGGCGAAGTGGGTAGTTGCGCCCACCAGGCAAGCACTCGCCACGAGCATCCGGGTCGCGACCTGCATCGAGCAACGCATGGCTTCCTCCGGTCGACGACAGCACGCACGCGCCGTCCATCGCCGAGCAGCGGAGTACGCCGCGACTCACGCAATGTCAACATGCTTGTAAACTCCGGAGTGCGACGGCGCGACTACGAGCGCATGTGGCGGGAGATCAGCGGTCGCAGCCGGCGGCTGACCGGCAGCTCCGAGCCGCACTCGAGCACGACGGCCCAGTCGCCCTGGGCGGGCCGGCGCAGCTCGCGGACGCGCGCGAGGTTGACGATCGCGGAGCGATGGACGCGCACGAACCCGCGTGGCGCGAGTTGCTGCTCCAGGGCGCGGATCGACTTTCGCAGCAGGTAGCTCGCCCCGCGCGTGTGGACGAGCGCGCAGTAGTCCTGCGCCTCGATCCAGTCGATGTCCGCGATGTGGATCACGACGGAGCGGCGGCCGGTGGTCGCGACGAGCACATCCGGGCCCGGTTCGACGCGCGTCTCGCTGACCGCGGCGACCAGGCGACGGGCCGCGTCGGTGGCCGCGCGCGCGTTGGCGAGCCGGCTGCGGACGCGGGCGAGGGTATCGGCGAACCGCCGATCGGAGAACGGCTTGACGAGATAGTCCACGGCGTGGACCTCGAAGGCACGCACGGCGTAGTCGTCGAACGCGGTGACGAACACGACGAGCGGCAGCGGCCGGGGCTCGAGCGCGCGCAGCACGCCAAAGCCGTCGAGCCCCGGCATCTCGACATCGAGGAAGACGAGGTCGGGGCTGCCCGCACGGATCGCGCGGACGGCCTCGGCGCCGTTCCTGCTCTCGCCGACGACGACGATGCCTGGTTGCGCGGCGAGCAATCGCGCGAGGCCGCGGCGCGCGGGCAGCTCGTCATCGACGACGAGGGTGCGAACGTCACGCATCGCGCGCTCCCGGCTCGAGGCGGAACGGCAGGCGCAAGCGGACGCGTACGCCACGCGCCCCGGCGGCAGCGATGTCGAGCGCGGCGGCGTCGCCGTACATCCGCTCGAGCCGCGCGCGCACGTTGGCGAGGCCAACGCCGGTCGTGCGCGCGAGATCGAAGTCGGCCGCAAGCCCGACGCCCTGATCGCGGACCTCGAGCTCGAGCGTTGCGCCGTCGCACCACGCGGTGATCGCGAGCTCGCCGCCATCGTTGGTTGGCCATAGTCCGTGGCGCAGCGCATTCTCGACGAGGGGCTGCAAGATGAGCGGAGGCACGAGGGCCTGCGCGGTCCGCTCGTCGACGTGCCACGCGACGCGCAGCCGGTCACCGAAGCGGATCTGCTCGATGTCGAGGTAGCCATGCAGCAGCGCGAGCTCGCTCGCGAATGGCGCCTCGATGTCCGATGACGTGCGGAGCAGCGCGCGCAGTAGATCGCCGAGCAGCGCGATCATGTCGACGGCGCGCGCCGGGTCGCCATCGCGAATCAGCATGGCGATGCTGTTGAGGGCGTTGAACAGGAAATGCGGCTGGAGCTGCATGCGCAGCGCGCCCAGCTGCGCCTCGGCGAGCTGGGTCGCGAGCGCCGCCTTCTCGACTTGCTCGCGCCGGACGCGGTCGGCGTAGGCCAGCGCATGTCCGATGCCCACGAGGCTTGCATACGCCATGAGCAGGAACGGCGCCCACGACACGACGTGGTCCCAGATCTCGCGCGGCGTCAGCGGCGGGGGCGGTTCCCTCGGAAACGCATGCACCGCGCCGGTGTAGGCGGTCGCGAACGCAAGCGACGTCGCTGCACACGCGGCAACGTGCGCGGCGATCGCGCGCGCGCGCAGCGGCCAGTCGAGCGCGAATCGCCGGCTGAGCACGACGACGGGCCGCGTCGCGAGCGCGAACACCGCCCAGCTCGGGGCGTGGATCGCGAGCGCGTGCCACATCGTGATCGGTTGCGGCGAACGCAGCGCGTACGCGTACATCTCGGCCGCTGACACGAGCGCGATCACGCTCCACGCAACGATCGTGATCACCGCGAACCGGCGTGACGGCACCCGATCATCTTCGCGCAGATCGAGGTTCCCCGTCGAGCCCGCCGCCTGCAGCGCAGCCACCGCTCCCTGCAGCAGCGCTCCTCGCCCGGAGCCGCGGGCTAGCGTATCGCGCATGTCGAAGCTCCCTGCATGGGTCCTCCTTGTCACTGCGCTCGCGGCCTCGCCGGCGCGCGCCGATCCGGACGAAACGAAGCGCGACGAGGCCGCGCTCCGCGCCATCGACGATCACTGGGGGCGCGCAGAGGGCGACGGCGACGTCGCGTACCTGACGCAGCTCCTCGCACCCGGATATCGCTCGATCAGCGCGACCGGAAAGGCCACGACGCGCGACGCGCTGCTCGAGCACACCGCGCGGAGGGCGAGCTCAGCCGCCGCGCGCGAGGAGGCGCGCAAGACGCGCGAGGCGTACATGGCGGCCCATCCCACCGGGGTATCGGTGGTGCTGCACGGCTCGGTCGGCATCGTATCGTTCTACAATCCGAAGCGCGGCGCCGATCAATCGGTGCGAGGCGTCGACGTCTTCCTCTACGAGGACCATCGCTGGCGCGCCATCTATTCATTCCACAACGCAGCCGAGTGACTCCGCGATGCGGCGCCTACGGCAGGATCTCGACGTATCCCGCCGTGCCATGCACGCGGATGCGCTGCCCATCCCGGATCCGCTGGGTGGCGTGTTGCACCCCGACGACGGCCGGCAAGCCGTACTCGCGTGCGATCACCGCGCCATGGGTCATCAGGCCGCCGACCTCGGTCACCAGGCCTTTGATCGCGACGAACAACGGCGTCCAGCTCGGGTCCGTGAAGCGGGTGACCAGGATGTCGCCCGCTTCGAGATCGGCCTTCGCCATGTCGAGCAGGACGCGCGCCCGCCCCTCGACGATCCCGGAAGAGACCGGCAGGCCGACGAGGGCACCGGCCGGCACCGCCTCGCGCCGGTACGCCCCGGCGAGCACCTCGCCATCCGACGTGAGCACGCGCGGCGGCGTGAGCGCTTGATACGATCGGAAGGCGTCCTTGCGCCGGCGGAGGAGCTCGTCATCCACGCGGTGGGTGCGCACGACCTCCTGGAGCTCCTGGAACCTCAGATAGAAGATGTCCTCCTTGTCGCGAAGCACGCCGCGCTGCACGAGGCGCTCGGCTTCCTGCAGCAAGGCCTGCTTGTACACGAGCTCGCGGCTGATCTTGGCGTACTTCGGATACTCGCGATACCCGATGAAGGTCCGCATCCGGTCGATCATTCGTTTTGTCTCCTCGGCCTTGCGCTCTCCGCCGGGCAAGGCCCGCAAGCGCGCGAGTAGCTCCTGTTCCTTGTTCGCGGCCTCCCGCCGTCCTTGCTCGAAGCGCCGCCTGGCCTCGCCGGGCGCGAAGCTCCTGATGTTGGCGAGCAGCACGGGCAGGAGCGTGGTGGGGCGTTCGATCCAGCGCGGCCTCGTGATGTCGATCTCGCCGGCGCAGCGCATGCCGTACTTGTCGAGGAACGTCTGGATGGCGTCTCGCGCCTCCCGCCCGCCCGCGAGCCCGGGCAGCTCGTCGAGGAAGCGGTCGTCCTCGACGCGCTGGAGGAACCGCACGACCTCCGGGTGTGGCCGGATCGCATCCGCGACGTCGAGGAGCGCGAGCCCCATCTCCGACGTGACGTTGTTGGGGACCGACTGCGCGAGCGTGTCGGCCGCGTTCTTCTCGCCGAGCCACAGCTCCAGCTGATCGTTCAGCCACCAGGTGACCTCCACCGCCGCCATCACCACCTGCATGGTCAGCGGGCTGAACACGGTCCGCTTCAGCTCCAGGAAGTCGGTCGCGATGAAGTCGAGCAGCGCCGAGCCGGACTTTGCGGCGATGTCTTGCTTCAAGGCGGCGATGGAGGCCTGGCTACGCGCGATCAGCCCCTCGACGATCGCCGGATCCGTTGCGACCGGAGCGGGTGCGTCGGCGGCCGGCCGCGCGGCGGGCTCCCCCTCGGGCAGCGTCCGGATGAAGTCGCCGCGATCCAGGACGGTTTGCACGGCGTCTGCGGTCAGCGGCTCGGATCTCCCGAACAGCTTCAGCAGGGCGGCGCGGCTCGCCGGCGAAGCGAGGCGCGGCGCGACGTCGACGAACAACCTCCCGCCGGCATCGACCATGGTGCCGGCGGCCGACGCCTGCCACACCGACAGCCCCAGCGGCTTCATGGCGTCGGTCATCATCTGCTGATGCCCGACCGAGAGGTAGACGTGGTTTTCGCGGTCGTCCGCGACCGGGATGGGGAAGAGCGTGGTGATCGGCCGGCTCTGGACGATCTGGAATCCATCGTCGACCAGGCACCATTCGATATCCTGTGGACCACCGAAGTGCGCTTCGAGCCGCCGGCCCAGCTGTGCGAGCCCCACGATCTGCGCGTCCGTCAGCACGGGCTGCTCCTGTCGCGCCGGCTCGATCGCATGCTCCTGCGTACCGCCGGCCGGCGCGGCGTGCAGGGCGAGTCGTTTGGTGGCGATCGTGCTGGCGATGACCGCGCCGTCTCGCACCTTGTAGACGTCTGCGTTCACCTGGCCAGAGACCAGCGCTTCGCCCAGGCCGAAGACGGCCTCGATGGAGGCGACCTTCCGGTTGGAGGTGAGCGGGTCGGCCGTGAACAGAATGCCGGCCGCCTGCGCGAACACCATCTGCTGCACGACCACGGCCATCTGGACCTTGCGGTGGTCGAAGCCATTGCGCAGGCGGTAGGTCACCGCTCGCTCGGTGAACAGCGAGGCCCAGCAGCGACGCACGTGCTGGAGGATCGCCAGCGGCCCGACGACGTTGAGGTACGTGTCCTGCTGACCGGCGAACGACGCCGTCGGCAGGTCCTCGGCCGTTGCGCTCGATCGGATGGCGTAGGCGGCCTGGTCGCCGAGGCGGGCCAGCGCGCCGGTGATCGCCGCCGCCAGATCGTCGGGGATGGCGACCGCCTCGATCATCCCGCGGACCTCTGCGCTGAGCGCGCGGATCGGCGCTCGGTCGTCCGCAGCGAGGCGCGCCAGCTGATCGAGCGCATCGTCGATCGCCGGTGCGCTCACCATGATCTGCCGGAAAGCGTCGGTCGTGACGCAGAAGCCCGCCGGCACGCGGAGCCCTTCGATGCGAGAAAGCTCCCCCAGGTGTGCGCCCTTGCCACCCACGATCGCGACCTGCGTCTGATCGATGTCCTCGAAACCGAGCACGTGGAAGGTAGTCATGGCGCGCAGACTACGCATCTGGTTTCGGAAACACAGTCTTGTGAATTCGGCGCCTTTTTGAGAAAACTAGGGTGGGAGATAGCGAGGATTCCCGGCCCGATCAGAGCAGTTCGCAGCCCACGTGCCTCGGGCTGCGTTACGATGCCGGCCGAAGGAGCCTCCCATGACTAGCGCCTTGCGCTGCGCCGCTGTGCTCGCCGCCGTTGTCGTCGCTGTCCTCGCAGCCGCACCGTCCGCCCGTGCCGCTGACCCGCCACACTGGGTCGGCACATGGACGGCCAGTGCGCAGCCGGTCTGGGACACCGATTTCTTTCCGGGCATCAAGTTCCCGCGCACGCTCTGGAACCAGACGATCCGCCAGGTCGCGCGCGTGTCGATCGGCGGTTCGCGCGTGCGCATCGTGCTGTCCAACGAGTACGGCACGCGGCCGGTCACGATCGGCGCGGCGCACGTCGCGCTCTCCGACGGAGCGGCGAAGATCGCGGCCGGCTCCGACCGGACCCTCACGTTCGGCGGGCTCAAGTCCGTGGTCATCCCGCCGGGTGCGCCCGTGGTCAGCGATCCGGTCGATCTCCCGCTGACGCCGCTGGCGTCGGTCGCCGTGAGCCTCTATGTCCCCGACGCCACGCCGTTCACCACCTGGCACAACGACGCGCGCCAGACCGCCTTCCTGGTCTCCGGCAACAAGACCGCCGACGTCGACATCAAGCCCGACGACCGTCCGGTCGCCCGCGCATTCCTGAGCGAGATCCTCGTGGACGCACCCGCCGCGCGCGCGATCGTCGCGTTTGGCGATTCGATCACCGACGGGGACTGCTCCACCGTCGACGCCAACCGCCGCTGGCCCGACGTCCTCGCCGAGCGCATCGCGAAGGCCGGTGGGCCGCCGGTGGCCGTCCTCAACCAGGGCATCTCGGGCGCCAAGGTGCTCGCGGACCGCATGGGCGCCAATGCGCTCGCGCGCTTCGAGCGCGACGTCCTCGCCCAGCCCCACGTCGACACCGTCATCGTGATGATCGGCATCAACGACATCGGCTGGGCCGGCGCCAAGCTGCTCTCGCCCGGCGACCCGCCGGCCTCGGCCGAGCGGATCATCGCCGGCTACCGCCAGCTCATCGATCGCGCACACATGCGCGGCATCAAGGTCATCGGCGCGACGCTCACGCCGTTCGAGGATGCCTTCAAGGGCGCGTTCGACGCGCTCGCCGACTTCTACAGCCCCGAGAAGGAGAGGGCGCGGCAGGCGGTGAACAAATGGATCCGGGCCAACGGAAACTTCGATGCCGTGATCGACTTCGACGCACTGGTCCGCGAGCCCAAGCGCCCGGCGCGCCTGCAGGCGGCCTTTGGCTGCAACGATCATCTCCACCCGAGCGACGCCGGCTACAAGGCAATGGCGGACTCGATCGATCTCAAGCTCCTCGGCGTCGGGCGGTAGCGGCGACCGCTCAGGGGCCGACGTCGACCATGCCGTTGCACGCGATCGCGATCAGGCCCGTCGACGGATCGCGCACGATGGGGACCTCGACACCGTCGCAACGCGCGCGCGTGCGGGCGGCGAATCGCTCCGGGACATAGATCAGATGCGGTGCGGTGGTCGCGGACCCGGCGGCCACCTCGACGTGGATCGCGTCGCCGAGCGGCGTCGACTCGATCATCGTCGGCGTGCCTGCCACGCGCGCGACGTGCACGCGCGAGACCCACGCGACCATCTGCGGCCGTTC
>DATIPJ010000256.1:0-1560 GCA_035472155.1 Kofleriaceae bacterium | reverse complement strand
AGCGCGCGCGCGAGCTGGACCCGGCGCGCCGGCTCCAGCAGCGCGGTCCAGGTGCCACGCACCATCAGCGGCGGCCGCTCGGCGGCGGTCTCCGCGCTCTGCGGCCGCTCGAGCGCGAGCCAGTAGAAGTCGTGCGGCCCGAGCGACATGAAGTACGGCTGGTCGCTGATATCGGGGAACCGCATGCGCCCGAACAGCTCGACCGGGGTCATCGCCTTGAACCGGTCGAGGCCGAGCCGCACGCACTGCACGAAGCGCGACAGGTTCGCGACCACCAGCACCGACTCGCCCTCGTGCTCGCGCACGAACGCCAGCACGCGCGGGTTGTCGCCCGACACGAACTCGATCGACCCGCGGCCGAACAGCCGGTGCTCCTTGCGCTTGGCGAGCAGGCGCTTCATCCACCACAGGAGCGACGACGGGTTGGTCTGCTGCGCCTCGACGTTGATCGCCTCGTAGTGGTACTCGGGGTCGATGATCGTCGGCAGGTACAGCTTCTGCGGGTTGGCGCGCGAGAACCCGCCGTTGCGATCCGAGCTCCACTGCATGGGCGTGCGCACGCCGTCGCGGTCGCCGAGGTAGATGTTGTCGCCCATGCCGATCTCGTCGCCGTAGTACAGCACCGGCGTGCCGGGCAGCGAGAGCAGCAGCGCCGCCATCAGCTCGATCTTGCGCCGCACCCCGAGCAGCGGGGCGAGCCGGCGCCGGATGCCGAGGTTGATCCGCGCCGCGCGCTCGGCGGCATAGCCGCGGTACATGGTGTCGCGGTCCTCGTCGGTGACCATCTCGAGCGTCAGCTCGTCGTGGTTGCGCAGGAACGTCGCCCACTGGCACGACTCCGGGATCTTCGGCGTGCGCTTGAGGATGTTGACGATCGGAAACGAATCCTCGGTCTCGAGCGCCATGAACATCCGCGGCATCAGCGGAAAATGGAAGTTCATGTGGCACTCGTCGCCTTCGCCGAAGTACGCCGCCGCATCGGCCGGCCACTGGTTGGCCTCGGCGAGCAGCATGCGATTCTTGAACTTGCCGTCGATGTGCGCGCGCAGCCGCTTCAGGAACACGTGGGTCTCGCTGAGGTTCTCGCAGCTGGTGCCCTCGCGCTCGTAGAGGTACGGCACCGCGTCGAGCCGCACGCCGTCGACCCCCATCTCCAGCCAGAAGTCGATCACCTGGAACAGCGCCTCGTGCACCGCCGGGTTGTCGAAGTTGAGATCGGGCTGGTGCGCATAGAACCGGTGCCAGTAGTACGCCTTGGCGACCGGATCCCACGACCAGTTCGAGGTCTCGTAGTCCTTGAAGATGATGCGCGTGTCGACGTACCTCGCCGGCGTCTCGCTCCACACATAGAACTCGCGCTCGGGGCTGCCCGGCGGCGCGCGCCGCGCGGCCTGGAACCACGGGTGCTCGGCGGAGGTGTGATTGAGCACCAGCTCCGTGATCACGCGGATCCCGCGGCGGTGCGCCTCCTGGAGCAGCCGCGTGATGTCGGCGCGCGTGCCGTAGCTCTCGTGGACATCGGTGTAATCCGAGATGTCGTAGCCGCCGTCCTTGAGGGGC
>DATIPJ010000255.1:0-3590 GCA_035472155.1 Kofleriaceae bacterium | reverse complement strand
CTTCTTGCGAAACTGCCGCGCCATCTTCAGCGCGACCTCGTTGGCCTCCGAGCCGCCCGTCGAGAAGAACGCCTTGTGGATGGTCCTGGGCGCCAGGCTCACCAGCTTCTCGGCGAGCCGGATCGCCGGCACGGTGCCGTGCTTGCCGGACACCTGCAGCACCTCGTGCAGTTGCCGGGTGACCGCCTCGATGATCCGCGGGTGGCAGTGGCCGGCGTTGTTGACGAAGTAGCCCGCCGTCAGGTCGAGGTACTCCTTGCCGTGGACGTCGGTCACGGTGCAACCGCGCGCCTTCGCGATGATCACCGGCTCGCCGGCGGGGTGCGCCCACGGGCGCATCACATACTTCTCGTCGGCGGCTTCGATCGCGTTGGCGTCGGGTAGTTGTTCACCCATGAGAGCTCCCTGGCGTCAGTGGTTTCCTCGGTACCGCACGTCATAAATTCAAGTCAAGTTCTGGTCTGGGTTGCTGCTCGGTGTCGCTTCCGCGACGAAAGCGCGGCGCTCTCGGTCCCACACCCGCACATGATCGGCGGCCACCGCGCCGCCTGCGATGTCGAAGATCCGGTAGCGCGCGGTGCGATCCGGCTTGTTATGGAAGTAGGTGCCGGAGGCCACGCCGCGCACCGGAACGGGCCCGTCGGGACCGGCCAGCGAGCAGGTCATATCGCGATGCTCGTGGCCGTGGACGATCAGATCGGCGCCGGTCTCGGCGATCACGGCGGCGAACGCGGCGTGGTCGCGCAGCCCGCGGATCCGGCTCTCGGCGCGCTCGCCTGCGGGCGGGTGATGGATCGCGACGACGCGGGTCTTGCCGGCGAGGCGCGGATCGACGAGCACGCGGCGCAGGCGGGCAAGCTGCCCCGGGCCGAGCTGGCCGTACGCGGTGAACCACGGCGTGGCCCGGCTGGTCGACGTGCCGATCAGCGCGAGCGCGCCGCGGATCCGCACGATCGGCCAGTGCAGGTCGTCGCTCTCGTCGCCGGCGTCGCCCGCGTCCGCCGGCGTCCATTCCCAGCCCGGATCGCACGCGGCGTAGTCGGCGAACAGCTCGGCGAACAGCGGCACGCCCTCGGCGACGTACGCGTCGTGGTTGCCCGGGATGACGGTCACGCCCGACGGCCCGAGCGCGAGCCGGTCGAACCGCGCGCGCGCGAACGCGAACTCCTGGCGCAGTGCGAGGTTGGTCACGTCGCCGGTGCACAGCACATGATCGACGCCGATCGCGTTGAGATCGGTGACCATGTCCTCGAACGCCTCGACGTGATAGTGGCGGCTGCGGTTGGAGATCAGGTTCATCGCGCCGATCCAGCGCTTGTTCGCCAGGTCGATCCACCGCGCGCCTTCGTGCGACAGCAGGTGGAGATCCGAGCAGTGCGCCAGTCGCATCCGGTTGGGGCATTGGTAGCACAGGCTCGTCGGCATTGAGCGCTCGACGCCCGAGCGATCACGCGAATCTACCCTCGCAACCGGCGCTTACCGGCTGTTTGCGGCAGGCAGCGAACGCAAGAAACTCGCACCTGCGCGCGTCGCCTCTGTGCCGAATGCGCGCTCGCTGTGCGGCGAATGGCCCGCGCCGGCGATCATGTGGATCTGTGCGCTCGGCAGCTCGCGCCGCACGCGATCGAGCTCGCCGGGCTCGGTCCGCGGATCGTCGGCGCCGTGCAGCACCAGCACCGGCGGCGCGAGGTCGCCGAGCCGGCGCTCGTATAAATCGTCGTCGGGATCGGCCGCGATGTCGAGCCACGCGCGCCCGCCGGCGTGGAGCACGGTGCGCCAGTAGTCCTCGCCGTGATCGGCGGCGAGCCGCGCGCACACCCTGGGGCCGAAGCCCTCGGGGTTCTCGATCATCATCTCGAAGAACGCGCGCGACCGCGGCTTTCTGCGATCGAGGTGCAACGCCTCGAGGATGATCGCGGTGATCCGGTCGGGCGCGTGGAGCGCCATGATCGCGGCGATGATCGCGCCGTCGCTGTGGCCCCAGATCGCGCAGCGCTCGATGCCGAGCGCGTCGAGCGTGGCGAGGTGCTCGGCGGCGGCCGCATGGTGGAACCGCGGCGGCAGCACCGGCAGGCGATGCGACTTGCCGTAGCCCGTGCGGTCCGGCAGCACGATGCGGCGCTCGGTCAGCTCGGCGATCTGCGCGTCGAACGGATAGAACTCGTAGCCCCAGCCGCCGTGCAGCACGAGCAGCGGCGCTGCGGTGGCCGCGTCGCGAGCGACGTCGCGCACGTACACCTCGAGCGGTTCGACCCCGGGTAGCATCGGCGATCCGGCGATCTGGACGATGGGCACGTGTGATCGGTAGCGCACCGGCCACCGCGCTGTCACTAGGTTGTTCCGCGGCCTCGTCTGTGCCGCTCGTCGCGCGGCGCGCCGGCGCGGCCGCGCTCGGTCGCCACGCGCATCACGCAGGCGCGCAGCTCCTTGGCGGTCACCGGCTTCTCGAGCTGCGGCGCGCCGAGCTGATCGAGCAGCTCGCGGGTCTGCGCGGTGAACGCGCCGCCCGAAAGGAAGATGATGCGCTCGGCCTGGTCGGGCGCGAGCCGGCGCAGCTCCTCGATCAGCTCGATGCCGGTCATGTTGGGCATCATCACGTCGCTGACGATCGCGTCGAACCGCACGCCGCTGGCGATGTGCTCGATCGCCTCCTGACCGCACAGCGCGACGGTGATGTCGTAGTCCTTGCGCAGCAGGCGCTCCATCGTGTGGACCACCAGCGGCTCGTCGTCGACCAGCATCACGCGGTGGCGGCGGTGGCCGTTGGTCTCGGGCTTCGCGGCGGACACCTCCGCAGGTGCGCGCTCCTCGCCCGCCGCCGGCGGCAGGATGACCCGCACGACCGTGCCGTGGTCCGGCGCGCTGTCGATCGTGATCTGGCCCCCGAGGCCGCTCACGATGCCGTGGCAGATCGAGAGCCCCAGGCCCGTGCCTTCGCCGACGTCCTTGGTGGTGAAGAACGGGTCGAACACGCGCGCGACGACCTCGGGCGGCATGCCCTTGCCGGTGTCCTCGACCTCGATGACCGCGCGGTGCGCCTCGTCGGTGCGCGTCCGCACCGTGATGCGGTTGTCGTCGGAGTGGCCCTCGGGGATCGCGTGCGCCGCGTTGACCAGCAGGTTGATGAACACCTGCGTGAGCCGGCCGTCGTCGGCGACCACGAGCGGTGTCGGGCCGAGGTCGCGGACCAGCTGCGCGCGGTGGCGGATCTCGTTGGCGGTGAGCCGGATCGCCGCCTCGAGCACGCCGGACAGCGCGAGCGGCACGCGCTTCTCCTGCTCCTCGGAGCGGCTGAACGAGCGCAGGCCCTGGACGATCTTGCGCACGCGCTCGGCACCGTCGCGCGCCTCCTCGACCGCGGTGGTCAGCTCGGCGCGCTCGCCATGGCTCGGCGCCTGGGCCGCGGCCGCCAGGGTCTCGGCCATCGCCTCGAGGTTACCGGCGACATACGACAGCGGGTTATTGATCTCGTGCGCGATGCCGGCGGCCAGCGTGCCCAGGCTCGCCATGCGATCCGAGACCAGCAGCTTGGCGCGCATCCGCTCCGAACCGCCCTCGGGAGCGAACGTCAGCCCGGACCGGCGCCCGTT
>DATIPJ010000254.1:0-7480 GCA_035472155.1 Kofleriaceae bacterium | reverse complement strand
CGCCTCGCCGCGCATGGCCGACATCCGCGACAAGTACCGCGCGCACGTCGCCGCGGTGTTCGGGCTCGCCGGCATCGCCGACAGCGACGCCCACGCGACCCGCGTGCTCGATCTCGAGACCAAGATCGCCCAGGCCCATCTGCCGCGGATCGAGACCGAGGACGTCACCAAGGGCAACAACCACTGGTCGCGCGCCGAGCTCGCCGAGCGCGCCCCCGGCATCGACTGGGCGGCCTTCCTCGGCGCCGCCGGGCTCGATCGCCAGGCCGCCTTCGTGATCTGGCAGCCTGCCGCGTTCACCCAGCTCTCGGCGCTGGTCGCCAGCCAGCCGCTCGATGCCTGGAAGGACTGGCTGCTGTACCACGCGATCGCGAATCGCTCGGACGTCTTGCCCCAGGCGTTCGACGACGAGTCGTTCGCGTTCTACGGCAAGGTGCTCTCGGGCGCGCAGCAGAAGCGCGATCGCTGGAAGCGCGCGATGGATGCGACCAGCGCCGCGCTCGGCGAGGCGGTCGGCCGCATGTACGTGGCGCGCTATTTCCCCGCGTCGGAGAAGGCGCGCGTCGAGGCCATGGTCAAGAACGAGGTCGCCGCGTTCGGGCGCCGCATCGATCGGCTCGACTGGATGACGCCGGCGACCAAGGCCAAGGCCAAGGCCAAGCTCGCCGCGCTCCGCGTGTTCGTCGGCTACCCCGACAAGTGGCGCGATTACGGCAAGCTCGAGGTCGTGCTCGGCGACGCCTACGGCAACGCCGAGCGCGCGGCGCTGTTCGACTACCGCCGCAACCTCGACAAGCTCGGCCAGCCGGTCGACCGCGCCGAGTGGTGCATGGACCCGCAGCTGGTCAACGCGGTCAACCTGCCGGCGATGAACGCGCTCAACTTCCCCGCCGCGATCCTCCAGCCGCCGTACCTCGATCCCAGCCGGCCGATCGTCATGGACTACGGGGCCGCAGGCTCGGTGATCGGCCACGAGATCAGCCACAGCTTCGATAACCAGGGCGCGCTGTTCGACGCCACCGGCAAGCTCAACAACTGGTGGACGCCCGAGGACTTCGCGCACTTCAAGGCGTCGGGGAAAAAGCTCGTCGAGCAGTACAACCAGTACCATCCGTTCCCCGATCTCGCGCTCAACGGCGAGCTGACGTTGGGCGAGAACATCGCCGACGATGCCGGGCTGTCCGCCGCCTACGATGCCTACCGGATGGCGTTCGACGGCAAGGAGGCGCCCACCGTGCAGGGCCTGACCGGCGATCAGCAGTTCTTCATCAGCTTCACGCAGGGCTGGCGGCGCAAGTCGCGCGAGCCGGCGCTCCGCCGCCAGGTCATGACCGACGGGCACTCGCCGGCGGAGTATCGCGGCATCACGGTGCGTAACCTCGACCCGTGGTACCCCGCGTTCGACGTCAAGCCGGGCGACAAGCTCTACCTGGCGCCCGCCGATCGCGTCCGCGTGTGGTGAGCTTGGCTGGCGTCAGCTGCGGCGCAGGCGCTGCGCGAACCAGGCGACCGTCTCAGCCATGCCGTCCTCGACCAGGTGCGACGGCACGTAGCCGAGCGCCGCGCTGATCTTGTCGATCGCCGCCTGCGAGTGCGCGACGTCGCCGGCCCGCGGCCCCTCGAACACCGGCTCGGCGCTGGCGACCTCGGGGAAGCTCTTGGCGAGGTTGTCGCGGATCATCGCGAACAGCTGCTTGAGATCCGTGCGTCCGTTGCAACCGCAGTTGTAGACCGTGCCGGTCACCGCCGGATCGGGCGCGGTCGCGGCCAGGAGGTTGGCCTGCACGATGTTGTCGACGTAGCAGAAGTCGCGGCTGTTCGAGCCATCGCCGAAGATCACGCACGGCTTGCCCTCGACCAGCGCCGCGATCCAGCGCGGGATCACCGCGGCGTACGGGCCGTCGGGGTCCTGGCGGCGCCCGAACACGTTGAAGTAGCGCATGCCGATCAGCTGCTGGCCGTAGACGTCGTGAAACACCTGGGCGTAGATCTCGTCGACGCGCTTGGTCGCCGCGTACGGCGACAGCGGCTTGCCGATCCGGTCCTCGTGCTTGGGCAGCCCCGGGTGGTCGCCGTACACCGACGACGACGACGCGTAGACCAGGCGGCCGACGCCGGCCTCCTTGGCCGCCCACAGAAGGGATAGGAATGCATCGACGTTGTGTGCGTGCGAGGCGATCGGATCGCGGATCGAGCGCGGCACCGAGCCGAGCGCCGCCTCGTGCAGCACGATGTCGACGTCCTTGCACGCCTCCTTGGCCACCGCCGGATCGCGCAGGTCGCCCTCGATGAAGCGGAACTGCAGCCGCTCGTCGGGGTTGATCGCGAGCACGTCCTCGAGGTTGCGCTTGTGGCCGGTCAGGAAGTTGTCGACGCCGACCACGCTCTGCCCGAGATCGAGCAGCCGCTCGAGCAGCGCCGAGCCGATGAAGCCGGCGACGCCGGTCACCAGCCAGCGGCGCGGGGAGTTGACGAGCTCTTCACACAGATCGTCGTAGCGCGTGCGCTTCATAGACTCCAGAGCCGTATCCCACGGGGCGGCTTGATGTTCCCGGGCAGGGCGCTCTTGACGTCGATCAGGATGCCGTTGTCCCGCACGCGCTCGAAGATACCCGAGGCGTTGGCGATGTACTCGCGATGCGCGACCGCGAGGATCAGCGCGTCGAGGTTCACGAACCGGTCGAGCGGCGTGATCTCGATCTTGTACTCGTCGTACGCCTCGTGCGGATCGCCCATCGGGTCGTGGACCAGCGCCTCGATGCCGAACGTGGCCAGCTCCGCGACGATGTCGGGGATCTTCGAGTTGCGCAGGTCGGGCACGTTCTCCTTGAACGTCAGCCCCAGGATGCCGACCTTGGCCTTCTTGAGCGGCACGTCGGAGTGGGTCAGCATCTTGACGCACTTCTGCGCGAGGAACGGGCCGACGTTGTTGTTGATCCGCCGGCCGGCGAGGATCACCTCGGGCAGATAGCCGAGCTCCTGCGCCTTGGTCGTGAGGTAATACGGATCGACGCCGATGCAGTGGCCGCCGACCAGGCCGGGCGAGAACTTGAGGAAGTTCCACTTGGTCCCGGCGGCCTCGAGCACATCGGCGGTGCGGATGCCCATGCGGTCGAAGATCAGCGCGAGCTCGTTCATGAGCGCGATGTTGAGATCGCGCTGCGTGTTCTCGATGACCTTGGCGGCCTCGGCCACCTTGATCGACGGCGCCTTGTGGACGCCGGCGGTGACCACTGATCCGTAGGCCTTCGCCACGCGATCGAGCGACGCGGCGTCCTGCCCCGAGACCACCTTGGTGATCTTGTCGAACGAGTGCTCCTTGTCGCCCGGGTTGATCCGCTCGGGCGAGTATCCGAGGAAGTAGTCGACGCCGTTCTTGAGCCCGCTCTTCTCGTCGAGGACCGGTCCGCAGACGTCCTCGGTGACGCCGGGGTAGACCGTGGACTCGTACACCACGATGTCGCCGGCGCGCAGGTGCGGGCCGATCGTCTTGCTCGCCGAGATCATCGGTCCGAGATCCGGACGGTTGTTGCTGTCGATGGGCGTGGGCACCGCGACGATGTAGAACGTGCACTCGGCGAGGCGGCCCGGGTCGGCGGTCAGCTCGAGCTGCTTGGCCGACGCGAGGTCTTCGTCGGTGACCTCGAGCGTATCGTCGTGGCCCTGCTTGAGCTGATCGACGCGGCGCTGCCGGATGTCGAAGCCGATCGTCGGAAGTTTGCGGCCGAACGCGATAGCCACCGGCAGGCCGACATAGCCCAGGCCGATGACCGCGATCTTCTCTTGCTCCAAAACGCGCATCGTCTGGAAGATGACCACGAGAGATGACAGTTGCACAAGCGATCGGATCGCGATCGGATCGCGTTCCGATCGCGACGCGTGGTGAGTGCGCTCACGCGCACGATGTGGTGAGACCGCTCAGAGGGAGGCCGCGGCTCGAAGAACCGCCGCCTCAGCCCACGAGCAGCACGCCGAGGAACCGGCCATGTGGCATGAGCTGCGCCAGTCCGACCAGATCATTCTCGCGCGTGTGATGCGCCCGGCCGACCAGCGCCACCGCGTCCATGCAGGCGGCGGCCGACGCGTGCTCGCCGAGCAGCTCGAAGCCGGTCAGGTCGACCAGCACGTGGGCGAACAGGTCGGCGCCATCGATGAGCACCCGCGCGAGCTGCGGGACGACCTCGCCGGGGCGCTCGACGCGCGGAGCCGAGAGCAGCGCCAGCGATCCATGGAGCCAGCGGGTCGAGAATACCGAGTCGTCAGAATCGGTTTGCTTGCCTTCGTTGAGCGTGCCGAGGCCGGGGTAGCGGACGTTGGCGTCGACCACCGCGATCGTGGCGCCCGAGAGCTCGGTCAGCGCGATGCCCAGCTGGATCAGCACGGGCGGCACCGCGACCTGGTCGTCGGCGGGCACGAAGCCGATGACGCGGATGCGGTCGCCGTGCACCCGGCGCGCCACCCGCGCGCACGCCGCGCGGAGGTCGCCGTTGTCGACCTCGATGCCCAGCGACGCGATCACCGCATCATCGGAGTCGGCGCGGCGAGGCAGGACCGCGGGCAGCGGCTTGCGCCGGCGGCCGAGCACCACGATGGCGGTCCACAGCAGGGCGACACTCCCGGTCAGCGCGAGCTGGAATGCCGGATCGGGCGGCAGCCACAACCAGATGGTCGCGATCAGCCCCAGCGGCACAGCGACCTTGAGCAGGAAACCGATCAGCGACACGCGGTCACAGCTTAGCGCTTCGGGCGTTGCTTTCCGAGCGTCTCTCGCTTCGCTCGATCGTCCTATCGATTGTACTCCGAGATGTATGCCAGTTGCGGCACGGCCACCTGGGTGAGGAACATCGCATCGGACATCCCGCGCTCGGTCGCGAGCCGCCGGATGTCGAAGCGATCGATGGGCGCGACGCCACGCAGCGCGGCCGGCCACCAGCGGTTGACGCCGCTGCAGTTCGACATGCCGATCTTGTAGCCGGCGGCGATCAGCGCGCTGCGGATGCGCTGCTGGCTGTGGATCCGGCGACCGACCGGATACGCCACCGCGCGGACCGGGCGGCCGAGCTGCGCCTCGAGATCGGCGCGCGCGCCGCCGAGCTCGTCGGCGAGCGATTCGTCGTCGAGCGTCTGCAGCACGCGGTGGCGCCGGCCGTGCGACTCGACGTCCATGCCGGCGCGCGCGAGGGCGCGGACCTGGTCCCAACCCATGAGCAGATCGTCGGCGTGGCGCGCCTCGACCTCGCGGTTCCACTCGACGCCGAGCGCCTCGGCGAGCTCGGCGAGGAAGCGCTCGACATCGAGCCCCCGGGTGTCCTTGATCGTGTCGTTGAGCTTGTCTCCGACGCTTGGGTCGGCGAGATCGAGCGTCATCGGCGCGGGATAGCGCAGCGTCGCGGTCGTGCGCTTGGTGCGGTGGAGCAACAGCGCGATGCGCTCCCACCAGTAGATGCGCCGCTCGTTGATGAACGACGTCGCGATGAAGAACGTCGCGCGCACCCCGACCGCGCGCAGGATCGGCAGCGCCACGTCATGACACGACCGGTAGCCGTCGTCGAACGTGACCATCACCGGGTTCCTCGGCAGCGGCGCGCCATCGAGCGCACGCAGCAGCTCGTCGATCCCGATCGGCGTGCCGTAGCGGGCGAGCGCCTCCATCTGGCGGCGGAACTGATTCGGCGTCGCATCCGCGATGTTGTGGTCGAACGGGCTCGCGGGGTCGCTGTCTGCAACGTGGTGATACGTCAGGATCGTCAAGATCGGCGCCGGGGTGAACCGGCGCAACTCCATGACTGCCCGAAGGGCGCCGGCCTTGTGGAGCCATGCTGCCACTCGCTCTCGCATCACTGATTCGACAGTCTACCGCGTTTGCCGGCGATGGTATGGTCCGAGACGCTTGTTCGCAATTCCCGGCATCGCCGCGCTGATGGTCTTCATCCTGGCCAGGCCCCAGGAGTTCATCCCGCTGCTCCAGCGCGTGCCGTTCCTACACCTGTTCACTGTGCTCGCAGTGCTCGGTTGGGTGATCGATGTGCGGCTGCGCCGCTTGCAGCCGCTCGCCAGCCCGACGCTGCCGTGGGTCGTGGCGTTCGTGCTGTGGTGCATCGTCGGCACCGCGGTGATCGCTCCGGACAAGCTGCAGCTCCGCATGGTCGAGCTGATCAGCCTGTTCGCGCTCTATGGGACACTCGCGCACGGTGTGCAGCGATTTCGCACGTTCCAGCTCATCGCTGGCGTGCTCGCGGCGACATGCATGTTCATCGCCGTGGTGTGCGTGCATCAGGGATTGGCCCCGTTACAATGCATTGCGGGCCAGGAGAGCGGAGAGGGCGATATCGACGGTTACCCGGACGGCCGGTCGTGCCTGATCGCGGAGGACTGTCGCGGGGCCGATGCCGAGCCCGGGATGGAGTATCGGTGCGAGCGCGCCGGGATGTTCGGCACCTTCACCACCGGTGAGCGCGTGCGATACCGCGGCGAGCTCCACGATCCGAACGAAGTCTCGCTCACCATCGCGGGCGGCGCGCTGTCGCTGCTGATCGCTTTCGCGATGCGCAAGCGCAAGCCACACACCGTGTTTCTCTACGGTGCGGGGGCGCTGATCGCGTTTTACGCCGTGTTCCTCACGCAGTCGCGCGGCGGTCTGCTCGCCGGCCTGCTCGTGCCCGGTGTCTATATCGTGAGGCGATGGGGGTTCCGCGCGATGGTCCCGGCGGCGCTGCTCGCGCTGCCCATCCTGATGAGCGGCGGGCGCAGCGGCGAGGCCGCCGATCTATCGACGGAGATGCGCTACGAGGCGTGGGCCACCGGCATCGCGATGTTCCGGCACAGCCCGATCTTCGGCGTGGGCGCGCGGCTGTTCGGCGCGCACCACTTCCTGACCGCGCACAACACCTTCGTGCTCGTGCTGGCCGAGCTCGGGTTCCCCGGCATGGTCATCTTCGTGACGATCGTCTACCTGTCGTTCAAGACGCTGCTCGTCGGGCTACGCGAGCTGACGGGCATCCCCGGCACCGAAGCGGCGTCGACCTGGGGGATGGCGCTCCTGGCCTCGATGGCCGGCGTGGTGTTCCAGATCAACACGCTATCGTTCGCCTATCACTCGGTGATGTGGATCATGTTCGGTCTCGTGGGTGCCTGGTACTCGGCCGTGCGCTATCACCGGCCCGAGTTCCGCGTGAAGATGACGTGGTTCGACATGATCGTTGTCGTGGCCGGGTGCGCGGCCTACGCGATGGTTCTCTTGCCGCTGTTCCTCAAGTACAAGGGCTACATGTGACGTGAACGCACAGCGCGAGCGATAGCGCTCGCACAGCGTGCACGACCCTGCGGTGCAGCGCCGCTACTTCTTCTTCGCGGCGGGCTTGGCGGCCGGCTTCTTCGCCGCGGCGGCGGGCTTGGCGGCCGGCTTCGCAGCGGGCTTGGCCGCGGGCTTGGCGGGCGCCTTCGCAGCGGGCTTGGCCGGGGCCTTCGCGGGTGCCTTTGC
>DATIPJ010000253.1:0-8902 GCA_035472155.1 Kofleriaceae bacterium | reverse complement strand
GAGCGGAGCCCGGGGCGACACGCCGGCGGCGTGATCGGCCCGGAACAGCGCAGCGAGGGGCGGCTGGAGCTCAATGATCGCCTGGAGGAATGCGTCCACGAGCTGGCGACCCGGCAATCGCGGCTCGCGCGGCTGTCGGCGGCACAGCGCGCCGAGGCGGGTGGGAGCTGGACCGAGGCCCGGCGGCAGTACGCTGCGCTGGCCGCGTTCGCCGACACCGGGCCGAGCGCGCTGCTCGGGCTGGCGCGCGTGGGTGCGCGGCTCGATGGTCGCGGCGGCCCGCGGCCGGACGGCAGCCGCGACGATGACGCGCTGGGCGAGCTCGAGCGCCGGTTCAGCGACCGCAGCTTCGAAGGCGTGCCGGTCCGCCTGGTGGTCGCGACCCTGCGCGCCGAGGGGTCGAGCCAGCGCGCGGCGGCGCTGGGTGCGGTGGCCGACGACGTGCTCGCCGACCGCTATGCGCTCTCGCCGTTGAACCAGGTCGGCGCGCTCGCTCACCTGCGGGCGCGCCTGGCGGAGGCCGCGCCCGACGAGGCCACGCGGCTCGACGCCCGGCTCGCCCAGCTGCGCAACCAGGCGCGCGCGGCCGCCGGGCTGTCCGACGACATCGCCGAGGTCGTGCGCACCGCGGCGCCGGCATGGCGCGGCCGGGCGGCGGCCCGCGAGCCCGCGCGCACGCTGATCTATCGCCGGCGCGCCGACGGCGGCATCATCGGCTTCGCGGTCGATGCGCCGATGCTCGAGGCCGCCGCGGGCACCGCGCCGGAGCTCGCCGGCGGGCCGGACGGCAGCGGGCCGCTCGCCGCGCACGCGCGCGCTCAGGTCCTTCCGCCCGGGACCACGCCCGGCCCCGGGTTGCGCACCATCCAGCAGGTTCCGCTGGGCGCGGCGCTGCCCCATCTGGCGGTGGCGATCGTCAACCCGCTCGCCGATCCGGACCCGCTCGACGAGGTGATCCGCGAGCGCTCGAAGCGGCATGTGATGTACACCTCGGCGCTCGCGATCGCGCTCGGCCTCGGGCTGCTCGCGACCATCCGCGGTGCCGCGCGCGCTCGCGAGCTCGCGCAGCTCAAGAGCGACTTCGTCTCGACGGTCTCGCACGAGCTCAAGACGCCGCTGACGTCGATCCGCATGTTCGCCGAGATGCTCGAGCAGGGCGTGGCACAGGGCGACCCGACGAAGATGGCGCGCTACCACGGCGTGATCGTCCAGGAGAGCCAGCGGCTCGGCCTTCTGATCGCGAACCTGCTCGACTACGCGCAGATCGAGAAGGGCACGCGGCGCTACGCGCTGACCCGCCAGGGCATCGCCGAGCTCGCGCGGCACGCGGCGGCGACGTTCGAGACGTTGCGCGATCCGGAGGCGGCGCGCAATCCGCTCGCGGTCGCGGTGTCTCCCGAGGCGATGCGCGCCGAGGTCGAGGTCGACCGCGAGGTCGTGGTGGGCGCGGTGCTGAACCTCCTGGCGAACGCCGCCAAGTACGGCGGGGCGCGGCCGATCGAGGTCTCGGTCGATGCCGACGCCGCCGCGGCCTGGGTCGGCGTGCGCGATCACGGCCCGGGCATCCCCGCCGTCGAGCAGGCGCGGATCTTTCGCGAGTTCTACCGCGCGCCGGAGGCGTACCGCTCGGGCGTCGAGGGCACGGGCCTGGGCCTCGCGCTGGTCAAGCGCCACATCGAGGCGCTGGGCGGCGCGGTCGAGGTCGCCTCGACGGTGGGCGAGGGCGCGACGTTCACGATCCGGCTGCCGCGCGCGGCTGCGCAGGAGGCGGCGTGACCGAGGGCAAGCGGCCCGCCACCGGCGATCCGCGCGCGCCCGGCCGCGGCGCGCAGGGTGCCCGCATCCTCGTCGTCGAGGACAACCCGTCGATCCGGATGGGCCTCGAGGACACGCTCACCGCCAAGGGCTACCAGGTCGACGCGGTGGCGCGCGGTGGCGAGGGCGCCGATCGCGCGATCGGCGGGCGCTACGACCTCGTCGTGCTCGATGTCATGCTGCCCGACCTCGACGGCTTCGAGGTCTGCCGGCGGATCCGCGCCAGCCGCGGCGCACAGCGCAGCGTGCCGGTGATCATGCTATCGGCGCGAGGCGCGGAGCTCGATCGCGTGCGCGGCCTCGAGCTCGGGGCCGACGACTACGTCACCAAACCGTTCTCGCTGATGGAGCTGCTCGCGCGCGTGGCCTCGGTGCTGCGCCGCGCGCACGGCGAGCCGTCCGAGCCCACCGGGCTCGCGTTCGGCGACATCGCGATCGATCTGGTCGGCCAGGTCGCGACCCGCGGCGGCAAGCGCATCGATCTGCCGAGCCGCGCGTTCGCGATCCTCAAGGTCTTCGCGCGCCGCCCGGGCGAGGTGGTGACCCGCGATGTGCTGCTCGACGAGGCGTGGGGCTACGAGGACTATCCCAACACGCGGACCGTCGATAATCACCTGGTGAAGCTGCGGCGCGCCCTCGAGGACGAGCCCGACCGGCCGCGCTGGCTGGTGACGATCCACGGCGCGGGCTACAAGCTCGATATCGCTCGCGACGCGGTGCAATGGGCGAGCGGCGCCGCCGGCGATGGATCCCGGGGGGGCCCGGGGACAGCGGCCCCGGGTGGAGGATGACAACATCGTGACAAGGTTTTGCGAGGTCGTGACGCCGCGCGACAGCACCGCGAACCTTCGCCGCGCGCGCCTTGCTACCAACGAGATGGGCGAGGCGATGGCGCCGGCATCAGACCCCCTTCCGGCGGGCTCTGGTGCCGGCGCAGCGCCACTTCTGGGCGCGATCGCGCTGGTCGCATGCGGCCTCGCGTGCGTCGTCGGGTGCGGCGACGATGCGCAGCCGCGCTCGCGCCCGGCCGAGGTCGCCGCCGCCGACCGCGCCGCGGCCGATCCGGCGCGCGGAGTCACCACCGAGCTGGACGGCGTGTCGCCCTCGTTCGGCGAGGCGATGGTCGCCGAGCTCACCGGCGATGTGGCCTCGGCCCGGGCGGGCTTCGAGCGCGTGCTCGCCGCCAGCGACACGCCGCCCGGGTTGGCCGCGCGCGCCGCGCTCCACCTCGCGCAGATCGAGTCGCGCTCGGGCAAGAGCCGCCGTGCGCTCGATCTGGTCGCGCGCGCCGCCGCGCTGGCGCCGAGCGACGTGGCGATCGCCGAAGGCGTGGCGGGCCTGCAGGCCGATGTCGTCGCCGCCGCGGGCACCGGCGATCTGCGCGGCCCACGGCTGGGCACGCCGCTGCCCGGGGTGGAGCCGAGCGTCGCCGAGGCATTCGCCGCCGCGGAGCGCGCACTCGAGCGCGTGCACAAGCTCCGACCGCGGCCGCTGATCGAGGCCCTGTCGACGTCGATCCGCGCCAAGGAGGATGCCACCGAGGCCGCGGTGCAGAAGTACCGCGCCGTCGCCGAGCACGGCGGGCTCGCGCAGATCGCCGCGAGCTATCGCGCGGGCAGCCTGTATCACGATCTCGCGCTCGGGCTTCTGTTCGAGCTGCCGCCCGAGCTCGATCCTGCCGTCGCTGCCGGCCTGCGCCGCACGCTGCGCGGCAGAGCGGTTGCCTACCTGAAAAAAGCGGTGACCGAATACGCGGCGTCCCTGGCGGCTCCGAAACATCCGGATGATGAGCTCTGGCGGTTGGCCGCGGAGACCGACCTGCGTGGCGCCCGTGACGTGCTCGGCGAGGCCGGTGAGAGGTAGCCCGACGACGACGATCGATCTGATCTATAGTCAACGCCTCACAGATGGCCAAGGACGGTCGAGCACTGCGCGAGGAGGCCGCTGCTGCGGTGGCCGCCGGGAAGCACAAGCGCGCGCTCTCCGCCTACCTGGAGCTGGAGCGGCTCGAGGCGAACGATGCTCAGTGGGCCAAGCGCGCCGGCGAGACCTACCGGAGGCTCGGTAACAACACGCTCGCGATCGAGGCGTTCGAGCGCTCGGCGGAGCGCTACGGCCAGAACGGCTTCCTCGTGCAGGCGATCGCGGTGTGCAAGGTCATCCTGCAGATCGATCCCAACCACGCCGACACGCTGCGCCGGCTCGCCGAGATGAACGAGCAGATCGGCGCGGGCCAGACGCGCGCGGCGAGCATGGCCGAGAACAACCCTGCGCTGCACGAGAACCCCAGCGTGGCGGCGATCCGCGGCCGCACGACGACGACCGACTCGCCGGTGCGGCCGCCGCCCACCGACGACGGTTTCTCCCGCCCGCGCAAGGAGAGCGAAGGGTTTCGCCGCGCCAAGATCTCGACGCCCACCGGCGTGCAGGTCGGGCGCACCAAGAGCCGCCCGATCGCGCTGGCGTTCGGCGCCGCGCTGGACAGCGTGGACCTCAAGAACGAGGTCCCCGCGTCGCATCCGCGCCAGGGCAGCTCGACGGGCATCCACGTCATCCCGATCGACGAGGACGACTTCGAGCAGACCACCGAGATGCGCGCCGCGGTGCCGCTCGAGATCCACGCGCCCGAGGAGATCATCTCGCCCGAGCTCTCGGAGTCGACCGAGCTCGACCTGTCGGACCTCGAGGAGATTCCGCTGGCGCAGCCGCGCGTGATCAGCACGGCGGCGGCGCGCTTGCTCGCGGCGACCCCGCTGTTTGCCGGCATGCCGAGCGATGCGCTGCAGGCGCTGGTCGAGAACCTCCAGCTGGTCGAGCTCGAGCGCGGCCAGCCGCTGTTTCGCGAGGGCGACCCGGGCGACGCGCTCTACGTGATCGTCGAGGGCGAGGTCTCGGTGCAGAACGAGGGCCCGCCGCGCGTCGAGATGTCGCGGCTGGGGCCGGGCGCATTCCTCGGCGAGGTCGCGCTGATGACCGACCAGCCGCGCTCGGCGACCGTGGTCTGTCTGCAGGACGCCGAGCTCCTGCGCATCGATCGCCACACGCTGTCGCGCGTGCTCGCCAACCACGGCGACGTGCTGCGCGCGGTGCTGCGCTTCGTGCGCGATCGCCTGGTCGATCGCTGGATGCGGACCAGCCCGCTGTTTCGCCCGTTCAACGATGCCGAGCGCATCGAGCTCGCCGCGAAGTTCAAGTTCCTCGAGATCGACGCCGGCACGGTCATCCTCGGCGCCGGCGAGCGGCCCGACGGGCTCTACATCGTGCTCGCCGGGCAGTTCCTCGTGCTGCGCAACAAGTCGGCGGTCGCGCAGCTCGGCCCCGGTGATCTGATCGGCGAGACCGCGCTGCTCTCGGGCGGCTCGTTCAAGAGCGACGTCGTGGCGCGCGGCAAGGGGCTCGCGCTGTGTCTGCCGGCGGCGGTGTTCCGCGAGGTCATCATGACCCACCCTCACGTACTCGAGTACATCGGAGAGCAGGCGGAGCACAGCCGCCGGCTCCAGATCCTGTGATGGACACGACCTCGCCGCTCGTGCCTCGCATGCTATGACCAGGCGCATGCACCTCGGAGCTGCCGCGCTCGCGCTGGCCGTCGCCAGCGCCGCCGCGTTCGGCGGCATCGGTTGCACCCAGAAGGATGGCGGCCCCGTCGCCGCCGCGCGCGCCGGCTGCGCCAAGGGCCAGCGCGATTGCCTGCCCGACGTCAACTACATCGACACGACCGGTGCGGCGTATCCGCGCGACGCGTTGATCGGCAAGGTCGTGCTCGTCAACTTCTGGGCGACCTGGTGCGCGCCGTGCGAGAAGGAGATTCCCGATCTCTCGAAGGCGTACCAGAAGTACAAGGCCAAGGGCGTGGTGTTCCTCGGGGTCTTGATCGACAACCCCGATAGTCAGCAGCTGCTGAACTTCCAGTCCGATCACGACATGCAGTATCCGGTCGTGCGGGCCAATCGCGATCTCATGGCGTCGTACAACAATCCCGACGCCTATCCGACGACGCTCGTCTACGACCGCAGCGGCAAGCAGGTCTATAGCCACCTCGGCGCGGTCCGCGACACCGAGCTCGACAAGCTCCTGGCCGACCTGTCCGCGAAGAACTGAGGCGAGAGCCGAGGAGGCCAAGCGATGAAGGTGCTGGGGATTCCGGGGAGCCTGCGAGCCACGTCGTCGAACGCCGCGCTGCTGCGGGCCGCCGCGCGCCTCGCGCCCGCCGGCACCGAGCTCGTGCTCTACGATGGGCTCGGCGGCCTGCCGCACTTCACGCCGGACCTCGACGTGGAGCCGATTCCGCCGCCGGTGGCCGCGCTGCGCGCGCAGATCGGCGCGGTCGATGCGATCGCGATCTGCAGCCCGGAGTACGCGCACGGCATGCCCGGATCGCTCAAGAACGCGCTCGACTGGCTGGTGTCTGCGCTCGAGCCGATCGGCATGCCGGTGCTGCTGGTGAGCGCGTCACCGAGCGGTGCGGAGCACGCTCACGGCCAGCTGCTCGAGGTGCTGCGCACGATGAGCATGCAGGTCGTCGACGGCGGCCCCCACAAGTTCTCGCGCGCCAAGATCGGCCCGAACGACGAGATCACGGCGCCCGAGCTGGTCACCGCGCTGACCGCGGGCTTCGCTCAGCTCGCCGATGTCTGCGCCGCACGCACGCCGGTCACTTGACCGCAGCCGAGCCGGTGCTCGACCCGGCATTCGGAGCCGGGCGGAAGGTGACAGACTCGTCCGTGCTCGGAGCCGCCTTCATCGTCGCCGGCTTCATTGTGGAAGCCGGCTCCTTGCGCGGCGACTCGCGCGGGCCGAGCACGCCGGCGAATGGGTTCCAGCCGAACGAGGTGGCGACGAGGGCGCCGCCGAGGAGCAGATAGATCAAGCCGACGAGAAGGTGGGTCCGGCGGCCCATCGCGTAGAGGCCCTTGCGCTGGCGAGCGCGCTCGTCTTCCGCGTCGGAGCGAAGCGCGAGACGGATCCGGTAGGCGCCGAACAGGCAGACCAGAAGGGCGACGCCAAGGGTGAGCCAGACCGGGACTCGCATGCCCTCCATCCGTACCATTGACAGCCCCGCGATGCCTGGTCCAGAGTGCACCAACTCCCGGCGATGCAGACCCAGCCGAAGTACAAGAATTCCGCGGCGTTTTATGACGTCGACGGTACCTTGATCAAGATCAACATCGTGCATGCGTTCGCGTTCTACGCATCGCGCCATGCCTCGCTCGCGACCAGCGCGCGCAACACGGTCAAGACCGCGCTCTCGATCCCCGTGTTCTGGGCGGCCGATAAGTTGTCGCGCAAGTGGTTCAACGAGATCTTCTATCGGTCGTATGAGGGCGCGAGCGAAGACCGCCTCGTCGTGCTCGCCGAGGAGTTGTTCGAGGACGTGATCAAGCCGAACATCTATCCGCGCGCGCGCGACCTGATCGATGACAGCCGCCGCGCCGGCGTGCGCCAGGTGCTGGTGTCGGGCGCGCTCGACTTCACGATGCGCCCGCTCGCGCGCTACCTCGGCGTCGACGACCTGATCGCCAACCAGCTCGAGTTCGTCGAGAACTACGCCACCGGCAAGCTGAAGAAGCCGTTCGTGGCCGGCGCGACCAAGGCCGACATCATGCGCGCGTACGCGCGCCAGCACGGCGTCGACCTCGCGGAGTCGTGGGCATACACCGACAGCTTCAGTGACTATCCGATGCTCGCCGTCGTGGGCCACCCGACGGCATGCAACCCCGACTTTCGATTGCGCTCCGTCGCCCGCTCCTACGACTGGCCGGTGCTCGATCTCGATGAGGAACCCGCCCGCTCGGCGGCGCGCCGGCCGCAAGGCCTCGCCCCGGTCCGGCGTCTCCGTGGACGAACGGGACGGCCCGAGTAGGCATTAGAGGAAAGTATGCGCGCCATTCGCCCCAAGATCCGCAGTCACACGCGCGAGCACATCGTCACGATCGACAACGACTCGGCGCCGCGCATCATGTTCTACGGCGAGAACTTCTTGCTCGAGGATCTGCCGGTCGGCACGCGCGTGATCTACCCGAAGCGCCCGATGACGCCGGTCGCGAACCCGCGCGCCGCGATCCGCTACGCGCTGCACCACCCCGAGGACAGCCCGCCGCTGCACGCGCTGCTCCGCCCCGGGATGAAGGTGACGATCGCGGTCGATGACATCTCGATGCCGCTGCCGATCATGCGCACGCCCGACGTGCGGCAGCTCGTGCTCGAGATCGTGTGCGAGATGCTCGCCGACCACGGCGTCGACGACGTCCACATCATCATCGCGCTCGGCCTGCATCGCCGGATGCACGACTGGGAGATCAAGCGCATGGTCGGGCCCAAGGTGTGGGATGAGTACTGGCCCGACCGGCTGTATAACCACGACGGCTGCGACCCCGACGGCATGGTCGAGCTGCACAAGACGGCGCACGGCGAGCTGGTCGAGATCAACCGCCGCGTCGCCGAGAGCGACCTGACGATCTACGTCAACCTCAACTTCGTGCCGATGAACGGCGGCCACAAGTCGATGGCGGTCGGGCTATGCGGCTACGAGAGCCTCAAGGCGCACCACACGCCGCACGGCATCGCCCAGACGAGCTCGCTGATGGACCCGCCGCGCTCGCACATCGCGCATTCGTTCAAGCGCCAGGGCGACATCATCGAGAAGACGCTCAAGATCTTCCACATCGAGACCGTGCTCAACAACCGCGCGTTCGATGGCCCGCTCGCGTTCCTGACCAAGAACGAGGACGACTTCACCGAGACCGATCGCCTGAAGCTCCAGGCGATGAAGTGGACGCTCGACAAGCTGCCGTTCGCGGCGCGCCGCGAGATCTTCCAGCGCGCGCCCGCCGCGTACGAGCTGATCGCGTGCTACGCGGGCGCGTGCGACCCGACGCACGACCGCACGATCGGGAAGCAGAACGAGCAGAACTGCGTCGAGGTCGATGGGCCGGCGGACATTCTGTTGTTCGGCGTGCCGTACATCTCGCCGTACAACGTCAACAGCAAGGCGCTCAATCCGCTGCTCGTGCAGGTGATGGCGCTCGGCTACTTCTATCACATGTACCGGAACCAGCCGATCCTGCGCGAGGGCGGGGTGCTGATC
>DATIPJ010000252.1:0-2373 GCA_035472155.1 Kofleriaceae bacterium | reverse complement strand
GGCACGGTCTCGCCATAGCCCGAGCCCTTCTCTTCGGTCCACTTCGGCATCGCGACGTCGTAGAGCACGATCGCGCCCTTGACCTCGGCGCCCTTGGCCTCGAGCTCGGCCCAGCTGTGCACCACGACGACCGGCGCCGTGATCCCGGCCTTCGGCGTGCCCACCGTGCCGCCGAGCCCGAGCACGTGCAGCGGCCGCGCCACCGGCGCAACCAGCTCGGCGGATTCGGCCCCGCGCACCCAGTGCGGCACCATCACCTTCTCGGTGCGCGCCTCGAGGCCGTCCTCCTTCATCGTGCGCGCCGCCCATGCGATCGCGAGGTCGAGCTCGTGCGAGCCGGCGAGGCGATGCCCGATGTGGTCGGTCAGGTATGCGAGCTTGCGATACGCCTCGCGGTCGTTGTGCGCGGCGGTGACGATCTTGTCGACCTGCTCGCGATAGCGGTTGGCGAGCGAGCCCGGGCCAGCCGGCTCGACCGTGGGCGCCGCTGCGCTCGCCGCTTTGCTGGGCTGCGGCACGGTGGGCGCCGCCGAGGGTGCCGACGGCCCCGAGGCCGCGCCGTACGACTTGGTATCCGAGACCCATGCAGGAACGTGATGGGGAGCGGGCGCCGGTGCGCAACCGATCACCAGTAGAAGAAGCGCTCGTTTCATGTGAGCTCCGAGGGTTCCAGCGTTGTGCTCGCCACGGCTGGAACACCACGCGCGGCGAGCTCGACGAGCAGCTCTACCACGGTCACGAGGCGCTCGGCGGTCGCCGATGCCCGACCGAGCGCCAGGTCAGAGAGCGGCATCGGGTGATCCAGCGGCGCGCCGCGCCCCGGGTACACGCGATATCGCACGCTTTCGCCTTCCCAGTACGCGATCCACCCGTCGACGGTCGCCACTGCGCGGGCACGCAGTCCCTCCTCGAACAGCTTGCGAAACGCGAGCGCGCTGCCGCGGGTCTTGAACCGCTCGTCGAACTGCGCGTCGCCGGTCTTGAACAGCGGCGCGGCGGGCGGCCCGGCCGGGTTGATCCCGAGCGCGCGGGGCGGAATGGCCCACACCGTCAGGGTCGCCGCGCGCACCTCGTCGATATCGCGGCCGAGAACCACATCGAGCGCGAGCACGCTGCCCTCGATGCGCTCGACCCGCACGCGCACGGGGATCCCCGCGGCGTCGCCGACGATCACCGTCGACGCCAGCCCGGCCTCGCCGCGCGTCGTCAGGCTATGGACCTCGCCGAGCGAGCGGCGCAGCCCCTGGGTCACGATCCCCACGTATGCCGACCACGCAGCGTCGGCGATCGGCGGCGTCTCGCTCGCGATCGGCAGCGCCGCGAGCTCCTCCTCGCGCACGCTGCGAACCGCGTCGGCGATCATCGCCAGCCCCAGCAGCGGCAACAGATAATGATGCGGCCACTTGAAGCCATAGCCGCCGAGCACGATCAGCGCCAGCCCCACGCCCACGCTGCGGCGCGCCGAGCTCGGTGCCGTGGCGCACGCCGACAGCGTCCACGCCAGCGTCGCCACCGCGAGCAGATACATCGCCAGCCGCGGATCCGGCTGCCCCACCAGCTCGACTCCGATCGCCAGCGACGCCGCCTTCGCCAGCGCGCCATACCAGCTGCGCGCGAGCAGCGCCCCGGCGCCCGCCACCGCCATCGCGCACAACACTGGCACCGGCCGCGTCACCGCGCGCGCGAACGGCCGTGGCGCGAAGCAGTACGGCGTCGCCAGCGCCGCCAGACACAGCCCGAGCACCCCGCCGCGCGCCAGGATCAGCCCGGGCCCATCAAACGCGTTGTCGGGCCACACGAAGCGCGCCCCGAGCACGTTTGCCCCGTGCATCAGCAGCGGCACGCCCACGATCCCGAGCCCGATCTGGATCCCCAGATCGCGCCGCCGCCCGACGCTGGCGACCACCAGCGCGACCACCGACGCGGCAAACGCGACCTCGAGCGTGAGGCTCAGCGCCGCGGGCGCATCGACGATCAGCGGCGCTGCCGCGAGCAGCGTCGTGAGCGCGACCAGCACCGTCGCCACCGTCGCGCGCCGCGTCGTGCGCGCTTCGATCGCATGCCAGCACCGCTGCGCCAGCAGGAACGCCGCGAGCGTCCCCGCGAAATAGAACAGGAACAGCCCGGCGTAGTCGAGGTACGTGTGCCACGACGGTGGCGCGCCATCGACGGGCCGGAGCATCGGCACGGCCACTCGATTGACCGCAACCTCCAGGAGGGCGACCAGCAGCAGCACATGGAGGGCGGTCAACCCGGCGAAGCGGCGTGGATGCAACCAAAAAAACGTAGCCGTCTAGAGCAGTTGGGTCAAGGCACGGTTCAAAAACTGGCCTGTCGCCTCGGGCCCGGCGATATCCTACATGTCGTGAAGCT
>DATIPJ010000251.1:0-4414 GCA_035472155.1 Kofleriaceae bacterium | reverse complement strand
GTGAACAGCCACGCGAGCTTCCCGCGTGCGGCGCCCACCTGGCCGCGCGCGGCGCCTCTCGGCGTCTCGCCGCGGCCGATCGCCTCGAGCGCGCCGGCCAGCTCGCCGAGCGTGGTCGCGGTCAGCGCGACGCGGTGCTCGTGGTGCGGCCGCCGGGTCGCCAGGCTGTACGCCAGATCCCCGAGATGGCTGATCTCGTCGCTCGCGGGTTCCGTCCGGCCAGCGCTCACTCGCTCGCGCAGCCGGCGCGCGACCTCGGCCAGCGCGGCCTCCGAGCCAGCGGACAGCACGATCAGGTCGGCCCCCCGCGGCGCGGCGGGTGCTGCGACCGGCGCAGCGGGCGCTTCCTCGACGACGACATGCGCGTTGGTGCCGCTCAGGCCGAACGAGCTGATCCCGGCGCGCCGCGGCCGCTGCCCGCGCGGCCAGGGCACGGCTTCGGCCGCGATCCGGATCGGCAACGCGCTCCATGGAATGTGCGGATTGGGCGCCGTGACATGCAGCGTCCTGGGAATTCGCTCATGGCCGAGCGCAAGCACCACCTTGAGCAAGCCGGTGACGCCCGCCGCGGCGTCGGTGTGCCCCAGGTTGCTCTTGATCGAGCCCACCAGGATCGGCGGGTCGAGCGCGCGGTCGCCGCGAGCGACCTGGCCGAGCGCCTCGATCTCGATCGGATCGCCGAGCGGCGTACCGGTGCCGTGGCACTCGACGTAGTCGATGTCGCGCGGCGACAGGCCGGCGTCGACGAGCGCGCGCCGGATGACGTCTTCCTGCGCCACGCCGCTGGGGACCGTGAGCCCCTGGCTCACCCCGTCGTGATTGATCGCGGTCCCGCGGATCACCGCGGCGATCCGGTCGCCGTCGCGCTGCGCGGCACCGAGCCGCTTGAGCACGATCATGCCGCAGCCGTCGCTGGCCACGATGCCGTCGCCCGACGCGTCGAAGCTGCGGCAGCGGCCGGTCTTCGACAGGTGACCCAGCTCCGCCCACCAGCGCTGCTCGCTGGCCGCGCGCGGCATCATGCCGACGCCGCCGACGACGGCCAGCTCGCAGTCTCGCGCTCGCAGCGCCTGGCAGGCGAGGTGCATGGCGACCAGCGACGACGAGCACGTGGTGTCGAGCGCCAGCGACGGCCCGCGCAGGCCGAGCACGAAGCTGATGCGGCCCGCGCTGACGCCCGCCACCGTGCCGGTGACGTTGTACGTATCGGGCTCGTGATCGAGCAGCATCGGTGCGTGGCCGTTGCCCGACACCCCGACGTAGACCCCGACCTCGGCGCCGGCGAGCCCGAGCGGCGAGAGCCCGGCGTCCTCGAGCGCCTCCCAGCTGGCCTCGAGCAGCAGGCGCTGCCGCGGGTCCATGCGCTGGGCCTCGCGCGGCGAGATCCGGAAGAACGCCGCGTCGAACCGGTCGAGCCCGTCGATCCGCCCGGGCGTGTGCCCGTCGCGCGGCTCGAACGCATCGCCACCGGCCGCCAGGAGCTGCCACAGCTGCGCCGGGTCGTCGCAGCCGGGATACCGGCACGCCATTCCGATGATCGCGATCGGCTCGGCGCGCTCGTACTCGAGCTCGCGCACCCGCGCCTCGAGCTGATCGATCGCCAGCAGCGCTTCGCGCTCGAGCTCGGTCGCCATCAGGGCGACTGCCTCTCTCGCCGGAGGCGCTCGAGCCGGCCGCGCAAGGTCGCGGACAGCTCGCCATCGGACAGACCCTCGATCTCGAGGCGGCGGTCCTCGCTCGGTGCGGCCGGTTCGGCTCGTCGGAGCTCGGCGCCGCTCGGCGCGGGCGCGCTGCGCTGCTCGATCCGCCGGGCGAGCGCTTCGATGGTCGGATACGCCATCAGCTCGGCGACGCTGACCTCGATCGCGAGTCGCTCCCGGGTGCGGAGCTGCAGCCGGACCAGCTGGAGCGACGTACCGCCCTGCTCGAAGAACGTGCGCCGGGGGTCGGGCTCGACGCGCAGGAGCTCGCGCCACACGTCGGCGAGCGCGCGCGCAAGCTCGCTCGCCGGCGCCGCGCGGGCCTCGGGCTCGGGCACGGCGGCGGGCTCGGGGAGCGCCTTGCGGTCGATCTTCTGGTTGGGGGTCAGCGGCAGCTCGTCGAGCCGGACGAACGTCGCCGGCAGCATGTACGCGGGCAGCGAGCGCGCCAGGTGATCGCGCAGCGCGCCGGACGGGACGTCGCGATCATCGTCGGCGCCGCCGGTGCGGCCGGACGCGACGTAGTACGCGATCAAGCGGCCATCGTCGCCGCCGCGCACCACCACCGCGCAGGCGCGCACCCCTGGATGCTGCGCGAGCACGGCCTCGATCTCGCCGAGCTCGATGCGAAACCCGCGCAGCTTCACCTGGTGATCGAAGCGCCCGAGGAACTCGAGATCGCCGCCGGCGGTCCACCGCACCTTGTCGCCGGTCCGGTACATCCGGCCCGCCGCGCTCCAGGGATCGGCGACGAAGCGCTGCGCCGTGAGCTCGGCGCGATCGAGGTAGCCGCGCGCGCAGCTGGTGCCGCCGATGTACAGCTCGCCCGGCACGCCGACCGGCACCGGCTCGCCGCGCCCGTCGAGGACGTACAGCCGGGTGTTCGCGATCGGCTTGCCGAGCAACGCCCGGCCGGCGCGCCGCTCGACGCGCCACGCGGTCGACCACACCGTGGTCTCCGTCGGGCCGTAGCAATTCCACACCACGCTCGCGCGGTCGAGCAGCTGGCACGCCAGCGGCCACGACAGCGCCTCGCCGCCGCACATCGCGCGCAGCCGCGGGTGGCCCGTCCAGCCGGCCTCGAGCAGCAGCTGCCACGTCGCCGGCGTGGCCTGCAGGATCGTTGCGTGGGCAACCTCGCGCGCGAGCAGCGTGCCGTCGAGCGTCTGGTCGCGTGACATCAGCCGGACCGCGGCGCCCTGCAACAGCGGCATGAAGAGCTCGAGCGCGGCGATATCGAACGACAGCGAGGTGACCGCGAGCAGCGTGTCGTCGGCGGTGACCTCGATCTGCCGCGCGAAGTGCGCCAGCGTGTTGTGGAGGGCGCGGTGCTCGATCTCGACGCCCTTGGGCCGCCCGGTGGAGCCCGAGGTGTAGATCACGTACGCGAGCCGGTCGGGCGACACCGCGAGCTCGAGCGGCGCGGTCGGCTGCCGCGCGATCACCTCGGCGTCGGCGTCGAGCCGCAGCACGCGGACCGGATGATCCGGCCAGCGCGTCGCGATCGCCGCGGTCGTCACCAGCGCGAACATGTGCGCGTCGTCGAGCATGAAGGTGAGCCGGTCCACCGGGTACGAGGGATCGAGCGGCACGTAGGCGCCGCCGGCCTTGAGGATCGCGAGCAGCGCGACGACCATGTCGAGCGAGCGCTCGACGCACAGGCCGACCCGCGCCTCGGTGGTGACGCCGATCGCGCGCAGCGCGTGCGCGAGCTGGTTGGCGCGCTGGTCGAGCTCGCCGTAGCTGAGCCGCTGGCCGAGGAAGTCGACCGCGGTCGCCGCCGGTGACCGCCGCGCGCGCATCGCGATCGCGTCGTGGATGCAGTGATCGGGGACCGCGCGGTCGGTCCGGTTTCCGGCCGCCAGCTGGCCGCGCTCGTCGTCGGTCATCACCGGCAGCCGACCGATCGGCGTGTCCGCCGCGGCCACCGCCGCCGCGAGCACGACCTCGAAGTGCCGCGCGATCCGCTCGACCGCGGCGTGGTCGTAGAGGTCGGTCGCGTACTCGAGTGTGCCGTGCAGGCCGCCGGGATCGTCGATCAGCGCCAGGCCGAGGTTGAACTTGGCGGTGCCGTCTGCGCCGCCATCGCCGCGCACACCGTCGAGCCGGGTCCACACGGTGCCGGCCGTGGTCTCGGTGGCGGCGCCCGCGATCAGATCGAAGCTGACCTGGATCAACGGCGTGAGGTCCTGGCCGCGCGTCGCGCCGACGGCCTGGACCACCGCGTCGAACGGCACATCCTGGTGCTGGAGCGCCTCGACGACCGCGGTGCGCGCGCGCAGGAGCAAGGCGCGGAAGGTCGGCTCCCCCGACAGATCGCAGCGCAGCACCACCGTGTTGACGAAGAACCCGACGATGTCGGCGAATTCGGCCTGATCGCGCCCGGCCATCAGGGTGCCGACCGCGAAGTCGTCCTGGCCCGCGTGGCGATGCAGCACGCACGCCCAGGCTGCGAGCAGCACCTGGAACAGGGTGCAGCCCTCGCGGCGCGCCAGCTGCTTGGCCTGCGCCGACAGCTCCGCCGAGATATGGAGTCTGCAGTGGTGTCCTGCGTGGGAGGGCGCCGGCGTCGATTGGCACTCTGGCAGATCGAGGCGCGGCAGCCCGGCGAGCCGCTGGGTCCACCAGGCGATCGCCTGCGCGCGCGGCGCGCGCTGTTGCTCGGCGGCTTGCCAGGCGACGAAGTCGGCGTAGCGGCCGCGCGGCGCCGCGAG
>DATIPJ010000250.1:0-14033 GCA_035472155.1 Kofleriaceae bacterium | reverse complement strand
GTTGAGCGTTTCTTTGCGAGGCGATCTTCCGTCATCGCGTGCTCGAGGGGGCCAGCCACTTCATCCAATCTTGGGCGCGAGGCAATCGCTGCAAATGAAAAAGCGCCCACGTGGGCGCTTCGAGGGGTGCGGGGCGAGGGGCGGGCTAGGAGGCGAGGGCGAGGTCGGCGATCGGGCTGTCGCCGGTGAGGCTCTGGAGGCAGCGCACGAGGTGCGCGCGGATCTTGTGCTTCTTGGAGTAGACGGTCTTGAGGCTGATCTGCATCTCGACCGCGATCTCGTCGGCTTCCATGCCGCGCCGGTAGTAGAGCTCGACGAAGGTGCGGTCCTTGTCGGTGAAGTCGGAGAGGAGCGTGTTGAGGTGCTCCCAGCGCTCCTTCTCGATCAGCTGGTCGAGCGGGGTGCGATCGCATTCCTCGTGGGGATCGAGGACGCCGTCGACCTTGTCGAGGAGCGGGCGGCGGCCGGCGCTGCGCAGGAAGTCGTAGGCGGCGTTGACCGAGATCATGCCGATCCAGGAGCCCAGCTTGGTGCCGCGGGCCGGGTTGTAGATGCGGAGCTTGTGCATGTCCTCGCGGACCAGCTGCATCATGACGTCGGCGTAGATCTCGTCGAGGTCAGCGCTCGATAGGCTCGGGGCGTACTTGAGGGTGACCTTGGTGATGCAGCGGTAGATGAGGGGGCGGTAGCGCCGGACCAGCTCGTTCCAGGCGCGGGCATCGCTGCGGAGGACGCTCTTGAGGAGCTCTCGATCGGACCAGTCCGCCGGATTCTTCGAAGCGCGCGTCGCGAGAAGAGCCATGGTCATTCCTCCGGCGGAGGCTTAGAGCAACCGTGGTGCCACGAGGTAACGTGCGGTTTTGACTCGGGTGGCTCTGGCGCTCAGCGGTGGCCGCGACCAATACTTGGTGAAATCAACCAGGCGGGGGTGAAAGTGGGGAAGAAGACTGAGGGAAGGTGCGTAGGCCCCACTCCGGACGGCCGGATGCGTCAGCGCCAGATCGTGGGGGTCGGGCGCCCTCAGGCGTTTGTGACGGCCGCATCCCAGCGTGCGAGATGCTCGTTCACCCGGCTGCGGTCGGTGGTGGGCTTGAACCGCTTCTGCTCGCGCCAGGTTTGCTTCATCTGATCTTGGTCTTTCCAGACGCCGGTGCCGAGGCCGGCGAGGAATGCGGCGCCGAGGGCGGTGGTCTCGACGACGTCTGGCCGCGAGATCTCGACGCCGAGGACGTCGGACTGGAACTGCATGAGCAGATCGTTGGCGGAGGCGCCGCCATCGACCTTGAGGACGGTGAGCGGGTGGCCGGCGTCGCGCTGCATGGCGCGCAGGATGTCGACGTTCTGGAGGGCGATGCCCTCGAGGGTGGCGCGCGCGATGTGTGCGCGCGTGGTGCCGCGCGTGAGCCCGCTGATCGTGCCGCGCGCGTCGGGGCGCCAGTGGGGCGCGCCGAGGCCGGCGAACGCGGGGACGACGATGACGCCGCCCGAATCGGGGACGGAGGCGGCGAGGGCCTCGACCTCGCTGGCCTGCGTGAAGAAGCCCAGGCCGTCGCGCAGCCACTGCACGGCGGCGCCGGCGATGAAGGCCGAGCCCTCGAGGGCGTAGCGCAGCTCGCCCGTCGCAAGCTTCCACGCGACGGTGGTGAGCAGACCCGCGCTCGATGCGATCGGCTTGTCGCCCGTGTTCATGAGGATGAAGGCGCCCGTGCCGTAGGTGCATTTGGCGTCGCCCGGCGTGAAGCAAGCCTGGCCGAACAGCGCGGACTGCTGATCGCCCGCGATGCCGGCGATCGGAATGCCGTCGGGGAGCCCCGGCACGCCGCGCGTGCTGGCGATCGGGCCCGACGACGGGACGACGTCGGGGAGCACCGCGCGCGGTACGCCGATCATCTCGAGGAGCTCGTCGGACCAGCGGAGGTCTTTGATGTCGAACAGCAGCGTGCGCGAGGCGTTGGTGACGTCGGTCGCGTGGACGGCGCCGGCGGTGAGCCGCCACAACAGGTAGCTGTCGACGGTGCCGAACGCGAGCTCGCCCGCGCTGGCCGCCGCGGCGGCGCCGGTGACGTTGTGGAGCAGCCAGCTCAGCTTGGTGCCCGAGAAGTACGGTTCGATGGTGAGGCCGGTGAGCTCGCGGACGCGCGGGGCCTTGCCGGCGGCGGTGAGCTCCGCGCAGCGATCGGCGGTGCGGCGGTCTTGCCAGACGATCGCCGGATGGACGGGCTTGGTGCTCTTGCGGTCCCAGAGCACGGTGGTCTCGCGCTGGTTCGTGATGCCGATCGCCGCGATCGATGCCGGGTCGATGCCGGCGAGCGCAGACGTCAGCGCGGCTGTGACCGAGGCCCAGATCGCGTCGGGGTCGTGCTCGACCCAGCCCGGCCGCGGATAGATCTGCGGGAACTCGCGGTAGCCGCGCCCTCGGAGCTGCAGCCGCTCGTCGAGGACGAGCACGGTCGAGCCGGTCGTGCCCTGATCGATCGCGATCACGTGACGCATGACGCATCTCCTGGTTTGCCGTCCGGGGGTGCGGCCGATGGTCCGGCCGCCTGGCCGATGAAGTCGATCACCTCGGCGGCGACGAGGTCGCGCTCGACGTCGATGGCGATCAGATGGAAGCTGCGCTCGAGGATGCGCACGCGGCGCGCGCGGGCGCGCTCGGCGATCCGCTGCGCGCACGCGACCGGGGCGGTGTGATCGCGGCGGGCGTGGAGCACGAGGACCGGCGCCTGGATCTGCGGCAGCGCGTCGTCGACGACACGCATGAAGGCGAGCAGCTGGCCGAGCGTGCGCGTGGGGATCGTGCGGTAGCCCGGGTTCTCGGCGCGCACGCGCTTGTCGCGCACATCGGAGCCGCCGATCTTGGGGAGGCGGCGGATGCGGCCGGCGAGCGGGCCGGTGACCCAGCGCGCGATGCGACCCGAGAGACCACCGAGCCAGAGCGGCGTGGCGAGCGAGACCACACCGCACACCTCGCTCCGGCGCGAAGCGGCATGCAGCGCGAGCAATCCGCCGAGCGACTGGCCCACGAGTGCGACAGTGCGGCAGCGCCGTAACATCTCGTCTACCTCACGGTCCACGGCGGCGACCCAGTCCTGCCAACCGGTTTGCTCGAGGTCCTCGACGGAGGTGCCGTGGCCAGGGAGCCAGGGACCGCGGACGGTCCTGCCGCTGCGCGCGAGGGCCTCGCCGAGGTACCGCATCTCGTAGGGCGATCCGGTGAAGCCGTGAATGCAGACGACACCGACGTCTCCGCCGACGAAGTCGAATGGATCACCAGCACCCACGCGGTGTGCGTATCACACCGCCATATACATTGACAGGTAGGCGGGCTTGCGGTCAGATCGAAACTAACGCGATCATGGAAGGTTTGGATCGCGATCGCTCTCCTCGCAGAGCGACCTCATGAGTGAGTGGAAGACACGCATCACCAAGGTTCAGGTCGTAAAGCCGGCCAAGGAAGCCGGCGAAGCGTGCCTCGTGCTCATCTACCCGCCGGGCCCCGACATGGGGAAGCGGTTTCCGCTGTCGCGCAACGAGATCGTGCTCGGCCGCGGCGCGGACTGTGACATCCAGGTCGATCGCGACTCGGTCTCGCGCCGTCACGCGAAGGTGTTTCGCAACGGCGAGTCGTGGTCGGTCGAGGATCTCCAGTCGACGAACGGCTCGTACGTCAACGACGTGCCGGTCACCAAGTCGGCGCTGCGCGACGCGGACTTCCTCAAGATCGGCGCGGCGATCTTCAAGTTCCTCTCGGGCACCGGGATCGAGGCGAGCTACCACGAAGAGATCTATCGGATGACGATCGTGGACGCCCTGACCGGCGCCCACAACAAGCGCTACTTCCTCGAATTCCTCGAGCGCGAGATCGCTCGCTGCGCGCGCTACCGGCGGCCGCTGTCGCTGCTCATGTTCGACATCGATCACTTCAAGGCGATCAACGACAAGCACGGGCACCTGACCGGCGACTACGTGCTGCGCGAGCTGTCGCGGCGCCTCCTGCAGCGCGTGCGGCGCGAGGAGCTGCTCGCGCGCTACGGCGGCGAGGAGTTCGCCGCGGTGCTGCCCGAGACCGATCTCAACGGCGCGCGCACGTTCGCCGAGCAGGTCCGCCGCATCGTGTGCGACCAGCCGTTCGAGTACGAGGGCGACACGTTCCCGGTGACCGTGTCGGTCGGGGTCGCCACCGTCGAGGGCGAGGACGTCGACGTCTCGACGTTCATCAAGCAAGCGGATGACCTGCTGTACCGCGCCAAGCGCGAGGGCCGAAACCGGGTCGTCGGGTAGCGCGCTGCTGTGCTAATTCAGCGCGAAGAACGCCTTGATGCCGCGCAGGATGCGCGCTCGTTCGGTCGCCTCGCGCTCGCCGATCGCGCTGCGATCGATCTCGCCGCGCGCGGCGCTGAGCTCGACCCGCCGGTTCGCGAGCTTGGCCGATAGCTCGGTCGCGATCTCGGGCCGACCGAGCAGCACGGTCTTGAAGGTGTCCTGGCCGAGGCGGAAGCACTCGACGTCGCCGATCGCGATCACGTCGGCGCTGCGCGGCTCGCCGGTCATGAGGCTCATCTCGCCGAAGAAATCGGGCGCGGTCAGGCGCGCGATCCGGATCTTCTGCTCGGTGACGATCTCGCCGCCTTCGGGCTCGACGTGGGCGCGGATCTCGGCGGTGCCCGCGGTCATGATGTAGAGCCAGTGACCGGCTGTGCCCTGGCGCGTGATGACCTCGCCATCGGTGTAGAGCACGTGGCTCATGCCGGCGGCGAGCGTGCGGAGCTCGTCGTCGGTGAGCGTGCGGAACAGGTGCACCGTCTTGACCGCGGCGAACCGGTCGCTGCTCAGGAGCTCGAGCCGGCGCGCCGGGCGCAGCTCGTCGTTGAGATCGGCGAACCCGATGCGGTGCGGCGCGAGCGGGATCTGGGCGCGCTGCAGCGCGGTGAAGATCCGGGCGCGCACGACCGAGCTCGTCGGATCGTCGGTCGCGAGGTCCTGGATCCAGTAGCGCGCGACGTACGCCGCGAAGCCGTCCTTGGCGTCCTTCGGAAAGTCGGTGCACACGACGTTGGGCTTGGGATCGGGCGCGACGTTCTCGATCCGCGAGCGCTGCAGCGCCTCGGTGACCACGCCGATGACGCGGCTCGGGGCGAACCGGAAGTCGACGTTGAAGCCGACCGCCATGCGCTGCGGCACGGTCTTGCCCTCGCGCTTGCCCAGGATCGTGATGTTGGTGGCGAGCAGCTGCGCGTTGGGGACGATGATGGTCGACCAGTCGCGGGTCTCGAGCACGGTATGCCGCCAGCGCACCATGCGCACGCGGCCCTGGCGCCCGTTCTCGAGCTGGATCCAGTCGCCCTCGCGGATCGAGCCGTCGAGCTGGAGCGCCACGCCGCCGACGATGTTGCCGAGCGTGCTCTGCAGCGAGATCGCGAGCACGGCGCTGACCACGGCGCCCGAGACCAGCGCGCCGGTCGGGTTCACGCCATGGCGCGCCAGGATCACGAGCGTGACCACGACGTAGCCCAGACCGACGAGCAAATCGCTCGCGATCATCGCCAGCTCGATGCCGATCGCCGGCAGCATCACGGCGAACACCAGCGTCGCCGACAGGCTGACCAGCGTGAACGCCTGGAGGATCTGCGCGGCGATCAGGCAGCCGCTGGACCACGCGGGCAGGGCGGCGGCGTCGAAGCCGATCCCGGTCAGGGTCGCGGTCGCGAACAGTGCGAACACGGTGACCAGGCGGCGCAGTCGCGGGCGCTGGAGCGGGCGAAAGCGGTTGACCAGCGCGGCGGTGATCACCACGGCCACGAACAGCCCGAGGACCCAGAACAGCTCGTCTGCGTGCGCGGTCAGCACCCGTCCGTTATAACCCTGTCACCCCGGCGCCGCCGACGCGTGACCCGCGATCAGGTGGCCTTCGCGGCGGCCTCACGCTGCGCCTTGTCGCGAATGCGCTTGTCGAGGAAGTAGTCGCGGCCGCGCCAGAATTCGGCCGAGACGCCGACGAGCGAGACCGCGGCGGCGAGGATCGACAGCGGCTCGGCGTAGGCCGGCACCACCAGCGCGATGGCGAGCAGCGCGCACACACCGAGTACCCGGCTGCCCCACGCCAGCGCCTTGGTGGCGCGCTGGTGGTGCGACAGCAGGTTGTCGAGGCCGCCGACCGCGAGCTCGAGCGCCAGGATGAGGAAGATCGGCCACGCCGGCGCCGGCCCGATGAGCACCTTGTAGAGCAGCAGGGGCAGGGCGAGGGCACCGATCAGCCGGACCGCGTCGGCGCGCGCGAAGTCGCCGCGGCCGCGCAGCTGCCGCCAGCCGATCACGATGTAGTCGATGCCGCTGATCCAGGTGATCGCGACGATGTAGATCATGATCGCCCAGATCGTGAGCGAGATGTCGCCGTAGAGATGCAGCGCGAGGATCGGCACGACCGACGCGGTCATCACGAGCGCGCCGCGCCACCAGGTCCGCCGCACGACGTAGAGCCCGAGCATCGCCACCAGCGGGGCCGCGGCGCAGATCACGAGGATCCAGGTCAGGAACGGACGGTTGCCGACCAGCGGGAACAGGAGCATGGCGCCCAGACCCTGCATCTGGGTCCAGGTCTTGGCCTTGGCCAGGTAGCTGGTCTTGAGCGTGAGGTTGCGCTGCTCGTACGCCGAGCGCAGCGCCGTGACGAAGAACTCGCGCTGGAACATCAGCGCGACCATCCACCACGGGACGAGCGGATTGCGGTTGTCGATGAACGGCGTGTACGCGAACGCGATGAAGATCTTGTCGGCGATCGGATCGAGCAGGCCGCCGAGCACGGTCGGCCCGTACTTGCGGGCGAGCAGGCCATCGATCCAGTCGGTGCAGCCGATCAGCGTCCCCGCGATCAGCGCGGCCCACATGTACTCGTTGTCCCGGTATCCCAGGTCCGCGCCGCGGTAGATCAGCCAGCTGAGCACCGGCATGGGAATCAGGCGCGCCAGGGTCACCTGGTTCGCGGTGATCAGCGGGCGCGGTGCGCTCGGCACCACGGCACCCTATCACGCCGATCGCGGATCGTCGTCGGTTGTGCGCCGGGCTTCTCTCGGTCCGGTCGAGCGCCTGCGCGCGCGGCAGCTGCTCAGTTGCTGGTGACTTCGGTGACGCAGTTCGCGAGCACGTGGGTGTCGGGCGGCAGCGCTTCCTGGCCCTCGATCCGCAGGACCAGGTGGTCATTCTTTTTGCACAGCACGTCGTCGGTCGTGATCCGCCAGCACGGCTTGTTGGCGGCCGCGCCGCTGTCGGGCGCGCACCTGGGCAGCACGGTCTCCATCTGCGACGCCTTGTTTCGGTTCGTCACCGACGAGACCTGGCAGTCGTACTGCGGGCCGGGCGTCGTCGGGTCGGCGTCGGCCAGCTGGCCCTCGATGCACGGGTCGCCGATCACCGTCTTGAGCAGCTCGCCGATCTGCTGCAGGCCGCCGGACAGGTCGCGCTGGCAGATCGGAGCGAACGTGCTGCGGTTGGGGAACTGATCGAGGAAGAACCGCAGGCGGATCGCCGGGTCGGCGACCTCGGGCATGCCGTCGCCACCGGTGTACGTGCACGAGTGCGTGAGGGCGGGCACCTCGACCGTCTCGCCCTTGGGCACGCGAAGCTCGGTCGAGACCGGCTCGGTCGGGCCCATGATGCCGGCGACGATCACGCGCTCGGGATCGTCGGGCTTGAGGTTCTTGAGGAACGTCACGTAGTCGGCGATCTTGGTGAGGTACGCCGAGTCCTCGTTCGGGTGGCACTTGGCCTTGGCGCCGGTGCGGTTCATCGCATTGGCGTCGCCACCGTTGGTGTCGCACGTGATGCCGTAGCGCGTGCAGCGGAACGACTGCAGCGGCCCCAGCATGCTGGTGTCTGCGCTGATCAGCGATGAGTGCTCCATCGAGCAGTCGTCCTCGTCGGCGATGAAGATCACCGCCAGGAACGCATCGGAGCGGAGGAAGCCCTTGTTGGTCGCGGTCACGGGCTCGAGGGCCTGCTTCATCGCTTCGAGGTGCTGCTCGAAGCCGCAGCCCGCCGCGCCGACGGTCGCCATCCTGGCGAATGCGTCCGACATGCTGCCGTTGAAGTTGGGACCGATGCGGGAGCCGTCGTCGTTGAGCTCGTCGGCGAGGAACACGTTGCCGGGCGTGGTCGTGACGCCCATGGGCATCTTCATGACGCCCGCGTCGCCGAACCCGGCGCAGCGGCCGTTGTTGAGCTGACCGACCGCCGGGCCGGGCATCGGGTCGAGCGAGCCATTCGATCCCATGTCCGATGTCGCGACGGCGATGTGCACGTCGGGGCGGCCGCCCTGGATCGAGTCGAGCACGTCGATGAACTTGGGAAAGTTGTCGGCCAGGTTCTTCTGCTTGTCGGCCATCGACGGTGAGTTGTCGATGAGGAACAAGATGTCGACCTTGCGGTTGATCTTGATCGGGATGTCCTTGGCCTCGACGCGACCCTGCAGAGGATTGATTTCGGAGATCGAGCGATCGGGACAACCGGTGAGAAGACCGGCCGCGGTCAGCAAGGCAGTCGAAGCGAGGGCGGCGTGGCGCATGAGGGGGCCTCCAGGAGGGCGTGATCAGCATAGAGCAAGTGGCCGACCAAGTTGAGTCTCCAGCAGTTTCGAATGTTTACTTTTCACATGGCGCGTCCTCACCGCCAACTTGGTTGGCGGCCCTGGGTGTGGGTTGGCACATCGGTTCACGAGCAGTGTCTGGCGCTTACTGGCTATCCGAAACCGTCTGCGTAGGCGATCGTGTGTGCGTGCACGTGCCTTGCGCAGTGTGAGAGGGGCCGCAAATGCTAGCTTCGGGCTTCGTGACGAGTGGGTTCACGAGCGCAGCGTCGGTCCACCACGTGCTGCTGGTCGGTGCCGATGACGACGGGCGGCGCTCGCTGCACGTGATGCTCGATCGCGTGGGCAAGCAGGTGTCGGCCGTCGCCGAGCTCGACATCGCGCGCAGCTACCTCGGCAACGGCCACGAGTGCGACGCGGTGATCGCGACCGGCGAGCTCGCGCTCGAGCTGGCGCGCGCGGGCGGCACGCCGCCGGTGATCGCGGTGGTGCGCTCGCGCGACCTGCCGATCGCGATGGCGCTCCTCGAGGCCGGCGTCGACGATGTCGTCACCGATCCGATCGACGAGCTGGCGCTGGCGCTGGCGCTGCGCCACGTCGCCGGCCTGCCGCGCCGGACCGCCGCGATCGCGCCGCCGGCGCTGGTCGGCGATGGCGAGGTGATGCAGCGGCTGCGCTCGACGATCGAGCGGGTCGCGAGCACGCGCTCGACCGTGCTGATCCTGGGTGAGAGCGGCACCGGCAAGGAGCTGGTCGCCCGCGCGATCCACGACGCCTCGCCGCGGCGGGGGCGCAGGTTCGTCGCGGTCAACTGCGCGGCGATCCCGGCGGCGCTGCTCGAGTCCGAGCTGTTCGGCCACCGCCGCGGCTCGTTCACCGACGCCGTGCGCGACAAGCAGGGGCTGTTCGAGGACGCCGATGGCGGGACGCTGTTCCTCGATGAGATCGGCGAGCTGCCGTTCGGCCTGCAGAGCAAGCTCCTGCGCGCGCTGCAGGAGGGCGAGATCCGCCGGGTCGGCGACACCGCGTCGGTCAGGGTCGACGTGCGGCTGATCGCGGCGACCCTGCGCGATCTGGCCGACGACGTGCGCGAGGGCCGCTTCCGGGAGGACCTCTATTACCGGCTCAACGTGCTGCCGGTGATCATCCCGCCGCTGCGCGAGCGCACCGAGGACATCCCGGCGCTCGCTCGGTTCTTCGCGCAGCGCCACTCGGCGCGCCACCAGCTCGGCGAGGTCGAGCTGTCCGACGTCGCGATCGAGGCGCTCGTGCGCCAGCCCTGGCCGGGCAACGTGCGCGAGCTCGAGAACGTGATCGAGCGCGCCGTGGTGCTCGCTGATGGTCCGCCCGCCGGACGCGACGCCCGGATCATCGACGTCGACTACCTGGGCACGGTGATGAACGTCCAGGTGCCCGCGCAGGCCGCCGACAACGAGGCGCTCTCGATCAAGAAGGCGACCCGTGAGATCGAGGCCGACCTCATCCGGCGGGCCCTCGGCAAGACCCACGGCAACCGCACCAACGCCGCGAAGCTGCTCGAGATCAGCCACCGCGCGCTGCTCTACAAGATGAAGGAATACGGGATTACCTGAGCTCGGCCTCTCGCGGTTTTTGGCAGATCCGTCCGGAACGCCCTACCATGTGTGGGGTCGCGCTGTTCCCGGCGCGAAGAAGGCTCCATGGCGAAACAGTGCATCGGCCTCGATATCGGCTCCAGCAGCGTGAAGGCGGTGCAGCTGCGTCGCAAAGGCGCGGGCTGGGCGCTCCAGGCGTTCGGCATGCAGCCGCTGGTTCCGCAGACGATCGTCGACGGGACGATCATGGATCAGGGCGCGGTCGCCGACGCGGTCCGCCAGCTGTGGAGCCGGCTCAAGCTCAAACAGAAAGAGGTCGCGATCGCGATCGCCGGCCACTCGGTCATCATCAAGAAGATCGCGGTCCCGCAGATGACCGCCGAGCAGCTCGCGGCCAACATCCGCAACGAGGCCGAGCACCACATCCCGTTTGGCCGCGACGACGTCGAGATCGACTACCACGTCACCAACCCGGCCAACGCGAGCGGCCAGACCGAGCTGCTGCTGGTCGCGGCCAAGAAGGAAGTCGTGTCCGACTACGTGCAGGTCGTGCGCGACGCCAACCTGTCGCCGCTGGTGGTCGACGTCGCCGCGTTCGCCAGCCAGAACGGCTTCGAGGCCAACTACCCGCTCGACCCGCGCGAGACCATCGTGCTGATCAACATCGGCGCGGCGATCTCGAACATCAACATCGTGCGCAGCGGCGTGTCGCTGTTCACGCGCGACGTCACGATCGGCGGCAACGCGTTCACCGAGGAGATCCAGAAACAGCTCGGCATTGCGGCCGACGAGGCCGAGGCCTACAAGGTCGGCGGCAACCAGACCGAGGACGGCGTGGTGCCCCAGGACGTGCTGCGCGTGATGGACGGCGTCTCCGAGGTCATGGCGGGCGAGTTCCAGCGCTCGCTCGACTTCTTCCTGGCGACCACCGCCGATGCCAACGTCACGCGCATCGTGCTCGCGGGCGGCAGCTCCAAGGTCGGCTCGCTGCACCGCGCGATCGAGCGGCGCTCGCGCCTGCCGGTCGAGGTCGCCGATGCGTGGCGCAAGGTGGAGATCGATAGCTCGCTCGACCGCGCGTATCTCGGCGCGCACTCGCCCGAGGCGCTGATCGGCGTCGGGCTGTCGATGCGCGCGGCCGGAGACAAATGAGCGGGATGCTCGGACGCAAGTGAGGCGACGATGATCAAGATCAACCTACTTCCTCAGAAGCGAGCGAAGAAGCGCGACGCGGCCACCGAGGGCGCGACCCAGCCGCTGCTGTTCGGGGTGATCGCGCTCGCGGTCGCCGGCACGGCCATCTATCTGTTCGTCGACAAGCCCAAGCGCGCGCGGCTGGCCGAGCTCTCCGAGGCCAACCAGCAGCTGCAGAACGAGATCGCATCCAAGAACAAGCAGCTCCAAGGCTACGCCGAGCTCAAGAAGGCCGCCGACGAGGCGGACGAGCGCTACAAGTCGATCCAGCGCCTGCTCAGCGCCAAGGTCGTGCCGGCGCACGTGCTGCAGGAGCTCGGCGAGGTGCTGACGGCCAACAAGTACCCGACGATGACCGAGGACATGGCCAAGCGCACGGGCAACGGCCCCGAGAGCGATCCCAACAAGCGATTCCAGGCCGACTGGGACGCCTCGCACGTCTGGCTCACCGGGTTCACCGACGCCGGCGGCGACTTCAAGCTCGAGGGCGGCGCGCAGTCGGAGTCCGATGTCACCCAGCTCGCCAAGCGGCTCGGGGCGTCGGCGTACTTCCTCGACGTGACCCCGGCCGGCGGCGAGCGCGTGGCCGAGGCGGGCACGGGCACCAACTACTACCGGTTCACGATCACCGGGAAGGTGGTGTACTGATGGCGGCCTCCGGCGCACTGGCCGAGTTCGGGCGCATGCCGACCCAGCGCAAGGTGCTGGTGTTCGTCGTGATCGGCGCGGTCCTCCTGGGCGCCTACTGGAAGCTCGTCTACAAGTCGCTCGAGGAGAACCTCGAGCAGGCCGAGGCCGAGCACGAGAACAAGGTCCAGACCAACAAGAAGCTCGCCGACGACATCCCGAAGTACCAGGAGCTGCGCACCCACGTCGCCAAGCTGCGCGAGCTGATCGAGAAGAACCAGACCGCGCTGCCGAGCGAGGCCGAGCTCGCCGCGTTCATCGAGACCCTGCAGCACAAGGTCACGCAGTCGGGCGTCGAGACCCGCAAGTGGACGTACAGGACGCCCGAGCCGGTCGAGACCTTCGTGAAGGTCCCGTTCGAGGTCGAGGTGACCGGCACGTTCATGCAGATCAAGAAGTTCTTCGCGTCGCTCGTGCAGCGCGACGTGCGGCTGTCGCAATCCGACGACGAACGCGCGGCCGAGGACCACGACCGCATCGTCTCGATCGAGAACCTGGCGCTCAGTAACCCCACGGTGAAGAACCGCGACATCATCCTGACGGCGAAGTTCACCGCAGTGACGTTCCGCCAGGAGGACCGGCCCGAGGGCGCGGGGCCACCGCCCGGGCAGCCCGCGCCCGCCGCGCGGCCGGCTTCACCGCCGCCCCCACCGACGGTGCCGCCGGCGCCGGTCACCGCGCCGCCGCCGCTGCCGAGCGCGGCCACGCCTGCTGGCGCCAAGGCGCGCGTCGAGAACGCGGTCGAGAAGGGCGACGCTCGCAACCGCAACGCCGCGGGCGCCACCCAGGCGAAGCCGCCCGGGGCCGGCAGCGACCGCTTGAAGGGAGGGCTGTGATGGCATCGACGGCATCGATCGGAAACCGAGCCGCCCTCGCGCTGGTGGTCGTGCTCGCAGCTGCGCCGGGCTGCGGCGACGACGATCCGCCCCCGGCGGCAGCCCCGGTCGCACCCAAGCCGACCGCCGCGGCGAGCTCGGGCGCCGCCGGCGCCAAGAATACGACCAAGCTGCCCGAGAAGCTCCACATCGAGGAGCGGGTCGCCTGCCCGGTCCCCGACAAGCCGAGCGATCCCAAGGACGGCAAGTGCGATCCCAAGGCGCCGAGCTGCGCCGAGCACACCTACTGCCTCCAGCTCGCCCAGGGCTTCTACTGCGAGGCCTGCCCCGAGCGCGACGGCATCCGCCACACGTTCAAGGATCGCGATTTCGTCGTCGAGCAGAACCGCGATCCGTTCCAGTCCTTCCTCCTCCAGCCGCTATTCCGCAACAACACCGATACCGTGCAGATCGACGTGACGCGCAAGTGCGTGCGCGAGGATCAGATGGTGGCGACGAGCAACAGCTACACCGAGCTCAAGCTGGTGGGCATCGTCGCGCAGGGCACGCAGCGCAAGGTGCTCATGGTCAACGGCCGCGAGGGCTGGATCATCAAGCGCGGCGACTGCGTCGGCAAGGAGAAGGCCGTCGTCAAGGACATCGGCACGGGGTACATCACGTTCCTCGTCGACGCGGACACCGCCGCGGCCAACCAGCGGCCGGCCGAGGAGTTCTCGGTCCAGCTCAATCCCAAGCAGCTGTCGCTCAACGAGCCGACGGATCTGCCGCAGCCCGCTCCGCGCACGACGATCGCGCCCGTCATTCCGCCCCCGGCCGTGGTTCCGGGCGCTCGGCCCAACGCGCCGGGAGCCGCTCCGGCCCCCGCTCCGGCAGGGACGGCACCCCCGGCCGTTCCAGCCGGTACTGCGCCAGCGACTGCGCCCGGTGCGTCGCCTGCCGGCGTGGCTCCGGCCACCCCCAACGCTCCGGCCGTGCCTGCCGCCGGGTCTGCCGTGCCGGCGCAGCCGCGCGGCGCTGCGATCATCATCCCGCCCGTCGAGCAGCCCGCCGCCAAGCGCTAGAAGATCGAGCCCCCGCCGAGCCGTGATCGTTGACGTTGACGATCACGTCAACGGTGACGGGCGTGCTCGGCCATTTTCGACCTGTGACCGGTTCGGCCATTTT
>DATIPJ010000249.1:0-4984 GCA_035472155.1 Kofleriaceae bacterium | reverse complement strand
GGCTCTTCACCCGGCGCGGCGTCCCCGTGGGTGCGGTCGGAGGTGCTCCGGTATCGCGAAAGGAGCGACTGCCGGCGCGCCTCGAGCCGTTCACGGATCTCTCGTTTATTCGCGGACATGGTGCCTTCTTTCTGAATCACGACGGTCGCGCGCTGCACCAGCGGTGCCCCTCGACGTGTTTGTTGCGCCTTGCGGCGGGGTGGGCTTGCGACCTCACGGCCATCTCCCCTTACAATGCGGCACTCCGGAGTCACCGTCGGTGATCGAAGGAAGCCGGGCCTCACGCAGGTCGCCGGAGGCGGCTCCTCGCCGCTACCGCCAGCGCGGAATCAACACGTCGAACGTGGTGCCGGCAGTGCCGGTCTGCAGGTCGACGACGCCGCCGTGCAGCGACACCAGGCTGTGCACGATCGACATGCCGAGCCCGGTACCGCCCTCCTTCGTCGAGAAGAAGGGCTCGTAGATCCGCGGTCGCACGTGCTCGGGAATCCCGGGCCCGTCGTCGGCCACCCGGATCAGGCAGTGCGTGTCGTCGGGGGCTCGCACGCTCACCACGATCTTGCCGCCCGACGTCACCGCCTCGCACGCATTGCGCACCAAGTTGAGCACCAGCTGATGCAGCTTCGCCGCATCGACGTGACAAGGCAGCTGCGCCGGCTCGGCGTCGAGCACCAGCGTCGCATCGCGCCGCTCGGACGCGATCCGCTCGAGGTCCACCACCTGCCGCACGATCGCCACGATGTCGTGCTCCTGCGCGTGCAGCGCGGGCGGCCGCGCAAACACCAAGAACTCGTTGAGCAGCGCGGTCAGCCGCTCGATCTCCTTCTGCGCGAGCTCGGTCGGCTCGGTCAGCCGCGGGTCGTCCGAATGCCGGTGCAGCCGGCGCTCGAGGAGCTCGAGCTGCAGCTTCGCCGCATTGAGCGGATTGCGCACCTCGTGCGCCAGCCCCGCCGACATCGTCTGCATCGCGAGGATCCGATCCGCCTGTGCGCGCCGCTCGCGCGCCACCAGCTTCTCCTGCGTGTCGAGCTCGTAGTGCTGCACCATGATCGCCAGCTCGCAATCCAGGAGCTTGTGCACCGAGCGCATCACCGCCAGCGCCTCGTCGGCCGGATACAGCTCCGCGATGCGGTCCTGATACGCCACGCGCACCACGCTCATCGCCGTCAGCATGTACTGCGACGACAGCCCGATCGCGACATGCCGCCGGCCGATCCGCGTGCGCTTCTCGTAGAACCGCTCGTCGTGCGGCCCGAGCAGCCCGGTCGATATCCAGTCGATCAGCGATACGCGCAGTCGCTCGACCTGCGCCGGCCCGGTCAGCACCGCCGCGGCGCTCGCGTTGCTCAGCACCGCCTCGTAGAAGCGATGCGCGATCGCGCCGAAATGCGGCGCCAGCCGCGGATGCAGCGCCGCCAGTTGTGCGCGGTCGTCGTCGGTGAACCCGACGTACCGCAGTATCTCCTCGAGGAACGTCACTCGATCGGGGTCTCCTCGACCAGCTTGCGCACCACGTCGATATCCGAGCGCGGCGCCTCATTGTACTGATGCAGCCGGTACTGGATCGTGCGCACGCTGATCTTCAACATCTCGGCCGCCTTCGACGTCGAGCCGCCCACCGCCTTCAGCGTCTCGAGGATCGCATAGCGCTCGAGCTCGCGCAGCGTCGCCCCCGGCACCAGCGGCATCCCGGTCGCCGTGACCCGCGGCCGCACGTTCGACGGCAGATGCCGCGCCTCGATGTGCGGCCCGGTCGCCAGCACCACCGAGCGCTCGATCGCATTCTCCAGCTCGCGCACGTTGCCGGGCCAGTCATACGCCATCAAGAGCTCCATCGTATCCGGGGTGAACCCGTCGACCGCCCGGGCGTTCTCCTTCGCAAAACGCTCCAGGAAGAACTTTGCGAGCGCGGGGATATCGCTCTTGCGGTCGCGCAGCGGCGGCATCTCGAGCGCCACCACGTTCAGCCGATAATACAGATCTTCGCGAAACCTGCCTTTCGCCACCTCGTCCGCGAGATTGCGATTGGTCGCCGCGATCACCCGCACGTCGACGCGGATCGTCTGCGTGCCGCCCACCCGCTCGAACTCATGCTCCTGGAGAAACCGCAGCAGCTTGACCTGGATCGAAGGCGAGATCTCGCCGATCTCGTCGAGGAACAGCGTTCCACCATCCGCCAGGTGAAACCGCCCATCCTTGCGCATCATCGCGCCGGTGAATGAGCCCTTCTCGTGCCCGAACAGCTCGCTCTCGAGCAGCGACTCCGCCAGCGCCGCGCAGTGCAGCTTGATGAACGGCCCCGCCGCGCGCTGCGATCGCTGATGGATCGCATTGGCCACCAGCTCCTTGCCCGTGCCGCTCTCGCCGGTGATCAGCACCGTCGCGCGGCTGGGCGCCACCTGGTCCACCACCTCGAACACCCGCTGCATCGGCGGGCTGATCCCCACGATGTTCCCGGGCGCCACCCGCTCGCGCACGCGCTGCCGCAACTGCCGCGTCTCGCGCCGCAACGCCTGCGTCTCGAGCACCTTCGCCAGCACCACCAGCAGCTCCTCGAAGTTGAGCGGCTTGGTCAGATACTCCGCCGCCCCCGCGCGCATCGCCTCGATCGCCGACTGCACCGCTCCGAACGCGGTCATCACGATGATCCCGGTCACCTCGTCGGTCGCACGGATCTTCTTCACCAGCTCGATACCGTCCATCCCGGGCATCTTCAGATCCGTCACCACGATGTGCGGTGCGAACGACTCGTACTTCCCCAGTGCTTTGAAGGCATCGGCAGCCGTTTCCACCTCATACCCCTCGTCGCGCAACAGCTCCGCCAGCGCAGTCCTTGCGTTCGCTTCGTCGTCGACGACCAGAATTCGTCCCAGGCGGCTCATCCCGACGACTTTAGCGACTCTCGTGCCAGCCCAATTCGCATGGTTGCGTCTCCGTTCGTGCAAACCGCGCGTATTGCACGCGCGCCCTGCAAGCCTTGCGCGATTTCACGATCGTGCGCGAATCTTCCTCGCAAATTGCGCTCTCGCCGGCCGATCTAGCGTTCAACTTCTCGGTCCGACCAGTAGGTCCGAAGGCGACACCAGCAGCGCCTCGATCGCCGCCACCGCCGTTTCCAGGTCGCCATCCGCCACCACCTCCGGCGATCGCGGCGCCTCGTACGCCACCCCGATCCCGGGCACCTCCGGTGCTTCTCCGCGGCGCGCACGCGCATACAGCCCCTTCGTATCCCTCGACTCGCACACCTCCAGCGGCGTGCTCACCCACACCTCGACGAACCCGCCACGCGCGCGACTCCCCGCACCCGCGCGACTGCCTTCCCCCTCGCGACTGGCCCCATCCTCGCCACTCTCGCCGAGGGCGCGTCGCGCGCGATCCCGATGCTCGCGCCTGGGCGCAGTCGCGGCCACCAGCACGATCACCCCTTGCTTCGCCACCAGCACCGCCAGGTCTGCCAGCGCGCGATAGAACCCGTCGCGATCCGCCGCCGCATACCCACGCGCCCCGAGCACCTCGCGCACCTCGTCACTGTCGAGCATCACCACGGCACGGCCGCCGGCCACCAACCGCTCTTGCACCCGCCGCGCGATCGTCGATTTTCCCGACGACGGCAGCCCCGTGAACCACACGATCGTGAGCTTGTCTGCGCTCGCCGGCTTCCCCTCGTTCGCCGGTTTCCCCGCGTTCGCCGGCCTCTCTGCGCTGGCCGCGCTCACCGAAACAGCTCCTCTGCCCAGCTCGGGTCCAGCCGTCGCTGTTCCATCACCTCGAGCGCAAACCCGAGCAGCTTCTCGCGCCCGCGCGCCGCCAGCTTCGGATAGAACTTCGGATTCGCCACCACCAGCGCGCGCCACATCAGAAACGGCGGCGCCACCTCGAGCAATCCGGTATCGCTCCGCTCCGCCAGATACCGATCCCACAGCTCTCGCCACAACACACCCAGCCCATGCCGCCACGCCTCGGGCGCATCGATCGCAAACAGCAAGTAGTTGATCCCCAGCGCGGTCACATCATCCGCCGGATCCCCGCAGCCGCCGCGGCTCGCATCCAGCATCGTCAACCGCTCCCCATCAAACACGATATTGAATGGATGAAAATCCCCATGTGTGCGCGTCAATCGATCATCGCAATCCCGCAATCGCCATCGCCACACCTCACATTGACTCTCGATCTCCTGCAGCCGCTCGCGCGGCGCCCCTTCCACACCCTCCGGATACCCATCGATGATCCCGAAGATCCCCTCGCCGCTCCCCAGCAGATCCCGGATCGCGCGCCGATACTTCGAGCCCACCGGCGCGATCGGCGTGTGCAGCGTCGCCAGATATCGCGCCAACACATCCACCCTCGCCACATCGCTCGGCGTCGCGACCCGCTCCGTCGCCACGCGCCGCAAGTCCTGCGCATACATCGACCCGGGCGCATACGTCGTGATCAGATAATGCTCCGTCGCCCCACGTATCGATTGCAGCTCTCCTCCCTCACCGATCACCCCGACGTCCACCACCCGCACATGCTGCGGCGTTTGCTCGAAGTCCTCCACCGCCTGCACCATCGCCGCCGCCCGATCCGCGCGCCGGTCATGCCCGAACTCATTCGCCGACGCCACCCGCCACACCAGCTCGCGCTCCTCCCCATCCTCCTCGAGCGCAATCCGCACCGGCAACCCATACCCGGCCGCCTTCGTCGTCGCCTCCGCCCGCGCCCCGGTATCTGGCCCCATCGCCTCGATCGACACCACCTTCGCCCGCGGATACATCCGCGTCACATGCGCGCGCAGCTGCTCCGTCGCGCCACGATTCTCTCGTTCCTTCGCCGTCATCCTCCCGATCCGCTGCATCGCCCGTGCCGCCACGCCCAACGCCACATCCTCAGTTCCTCGCGCCCCCGTCCTCGCACCCCCGTCCTCGCACCATCACATCACGGCCCTTCGCGCGGCTCCGACTCGTCCTAGCACCGCCACATCTCAGCCCCTTCGCGCGCCACC
>DATIPJ010000248.1:0-8382 GCA_035472155.1 Kofleriaceae bacterium | reverse complement strand
CCGGCCTGCCGCTATCGCGGGCGACCGCGATCACCTGCTCGAAGTACGGGATGAGGATCGCGCGGGGGTCGCGCGCCGCGCTCCGCCCGCGCCACTCGAGGCGAAGACCTTCGGGGCCGACTGTGGAATCGATGGACAGCTCTCCGGACCGCAACTCCTGTAACGGGCTCGCTTCTGGGGACATGCGCATCGCATCGACCGGCGCGGCGCCTGTTACAGGGACTCTATGGGCCTCGCGAACGGTCGATTCGGCTCGAGATGGCCGAGGAAGTCGACGAAGTCGACGAGCTACGCGCGAAACTTGCGCGCGCCGACCATCAGATCGGGCTCCTCGAGGCCACGCTGCGCGATCGGAACAGCGAAACCGCGCGGATCAATCACACGTTGCGCACGTCGCACGAGTTCTTGCGAGGCGTCTATCGCGCGATGCCGGGCTGCTTGTTCTTCGTGGGCCAGACCGGGCTGGTGGAGGATGCCAACGACAACCTCCTACACCTGCTCGATCTGCGTCAGGAGGACGTGATCGGCAGGCCGGCCGCGGCGCTGTTCGAGGGCGAGCCGCCGGCGTTCGACGCGCTGGTCGCAGGCCCGCTGCATCGCGCGGCCGAGCGCGGCGAGCGTACGCTCAAGGCGCGCGACGGCCACGCCGTGCCGGTGCTGTTCTCGGCGACCGCGCTCCAGATCCCGGGCGAGCGGCGGCGCAGCGTGGTGTGCGTCGCGCTCGACATCTCCGAGCGCAAGCGGATCGAGGCCGAGCTGCGCCAGGCGCAGAAGCTCGAGTCGGTGGGGCGTCTCGCGGCCGGCGTGGCGCACGAGATCAACACGCCGGTGCAGTTCGTCAGCGACAGCGTGCAGTTCGTGCGCGAGACGCTGAGCGATCTCAACCAGGTCCTCGCCGGGCACCGCGCCGTGCGCACGGCGGTGCTCGCAGGCGAGCCCTGGCAGGACGCGGTGAAGACGGTGACCGCGCTCGAGCGCGACCTCGAGATCGACGAGCTGCTCGAGCGCGCGCCCGAGGCGCTCGAGCTGGCGCGCGATGGCCTCTCGCGGGTGGCGACCATCGTGCGCTCGATGACGGTGTTCGCGCATCCGCACCGCCGGATGGCGCCAGCGAACCTGACCGAGGCGATCCGCGCGACCGTGATCGTCGCGGCGAGCGAGTACAAGATGGTCGCCGAGCTCATCCTCGATCTGTGCGAGCTGCCGCTGGTGACCTGCCACCTGGGCGAGATCAACCAGGTGATCCTGAACCTGGTGATCAACGCGGCGCACGCGATCGCCGACGCGGTCCGCGGGACCTCGCAGCGCGGGCGGCTCGTGGTGTGCACGCGGCGCCAGGGCGACGACGTGGTCATCTCGGTGTCGGATACCGGCGTGGGCATCCCCGAGGCGGTGCGCGACCGGATCTTCGATCCGTTCTTCACGACCAAGGAGGTCGGGCGCGGCACCGGCCAGGGCCTGGGGATCGCGCGCTCGATCGTGTGCGAGATGCACCAGGGGCAGATCACGTTCGAGACCGAGCTCGGCAAGGGCACGACGTTCCACGTGCGGCTGCCGATCTCGCTGCCGCGTCGCTAGCTCGTCAGGGGCCCAGCGCGCGCACCAGATCGGCGGTGACCGGGTCGTCGGCGAGCACGCGGAGCTGGGCGAGGTCCGCGCGCGCGGCGATCTGCGCGAGGACGATCGCGCCGGGGTGCGACGCCGCGGCGGCCGAGATCACGGCGGTGTGCATCGTGCGCTCGACGACCCAGCGCAGGCGGCGCTGCCACGCGCCTTCCGCGTGCGCGCTGACCAGGCAGACCGCGTTGGCGAGCGCGGCGTCGCGGACCAGCGCCGCCCAGTCGGGCTCCGCGGCGTCGTCGAGGCGAAGCCGCCAGACCAGCGCGCTGTCGGCGCCGGCGAGCAGGCGGGCGAGCGCCTCGACCTGAGCGTCGCTGCCGATCAGCGGCGAGAGCTCGCCGGCGCGCAGCGGTGCGACGCCGAGGGCGTCGAGCGCGCGGGTGGCGGCCCCGGCGAGCGGCACCGGGGCGAGCTCGTCGACCCCGCGCGGCACGGGGACCGGCTCGCAGCGCAGCACGGACAGCACGGCGGGCGCGACGGTGATCCGCGTGCTCGCGCTGGCGGCATCGTCAGGGGAGGCCGCCAGCAGGCCGCTGCGGCGCAGGGCCGCGTCGGGATGGAGGGCCGCGTAGAGCGCCACCCGGCTCGCCTCGGTGGTCGACGCCAGATCGAGCAGGAGCCCGGCGGTCAGCGGCTCGCGCTCGAGGCGGGCGTAGCCGCGCGCGACGCCGCGGTCGAGCTGCGGGGCCGCGGCGAGTGCGAGCAGGGTCGGCTCGACGAAGCTCGCCGACGTGCGCAGGAGTCGACCGAGCCGGCCGAGCGGCCCGCCGCCGGGGACCACCTGCTCGGCGACGCCCCACGCGGTGCGCAGCTCGCCGGCGCGCTCGGTGAACTTGCCGTCGGAGAGGCCCGGGCGCCCGACGGGCAGCGCCAGCTCCGCATCGCGGCCGACCAGGCGGCCGCTCGCCGCGCGCGCGAGCGCCAGGATGCACCCGCAGAGGTGGTGATATTCGGGCTGGCTGGCGGTCTCGACCCAGGTCCGCATCACGATTTCGCCGCTCCGACCCCCGACAGCGCGCGCTCGGCGTCCTCGGCGAGCGCCGGGTCGGCGCGCAGTCGCTGCAGGCGCTCGACGGCGGCGAGCCCGGGCGTCGTGCTCGAGGTCCGGGCGAAGCGGCCGAGCAGCTCGACCGCCGCGCGGCGCACCGCGAGCGGCAGCGCGCTGTCGAGCGCGGCGGCGGCCCCGAGCGCCACGCCGCGATCCTGCAGATCGGCCGCACTGGCGACGAGCACCGCGGCCATCGCCGGCGTCGCGGCGCGCAACAGCGCCACCGCCGCCGCGACCTGGGCGACCGGGACGAGGCGGATGTGGAGCTTGAACAGCATCACCGCCTGGTTGGTCCGGGCGTCCCACGCCGGGATGGCACCGCCGATCACCTCGCGCACCGGGTCGCGGCGCTCGGCGATCGCATCGAGGCGCGGGAACATGCGGGCGAGCAGCGGCGCCGCCGCCGGGTGCGGATCGCGCTCGAGCGCGCCGAGCACGATCTCGAGCTCGGCCGGCAGCGGCCCGGTGCGGCCGGCGATCTCGCTCAGCTGCGCGAGCACGTCGGGCGCGCCGCCGAGGGCGAGCAGCGCTTGCTGGACCTGCGGCGAGTCGCCCCGGCGCTGGCGCAGCGCGGGCAAGAGCGGCGTGAGCTGCGCGCGCAGCGGCGGCAGGTCGGCGGGGTTGGCGACCTGGAGCAACTCGACGGCGGCGGCGATCCGCACCTCGAGGTCGCCATCGCCGAGCAGGCGCTCGAGGGCTTGCTTGAGCGCGCGCTGCGGATCGAACCGCTCGCCGCGCTGGGCCGCATCGTAGATCTCTTCGGCGCTGGGGACGTTGACGGTCGCGATGTAGAGCTGGGCGAGCAGCGGAACCGCGTTGCGGCGCAACCGCGGCGACGACCTCGGATCGGCGAGCAGCGCGAGGGCCTCGCGCAGGGTGTCGGCCTCGCGGCCGCGCGCGACCTTCATCGCCTGGGCGAGCGGGCCGCTGTGCAGCCAGCCGTTCGGCGGATCGATGTCGAGCGCATGCACCAGCTGGTCCCGCAAGGACGCCATGCGCCACGTTACAGCGCTCAGCCCTTGAACGTCGAGGGGCCGGCGTCGCCGAACGGATCGTCGCGCTCGCGAACCGCCGTGCGAAAGCCGGCCTCGACCGCGCGGCGCGCGAACCCGTAGCCCTCGGCGGTGTGGCGCGCGATGCCGTCGAACACCGTGCCCAGCATCTGGCCCTGGGCCAGGCCCTGCGCGTGCGCGGCCTGGTTCAGCATCAGCTTCATCATCACCAGCTGGTTGATCGGCATGCGCGCGATGCGGCCGAGCAGGCTCTCGAACCGCTCCTCGAGCGCCTCGCGCGGCGCGCACTCGATCGCGAGGCCCCACTCGACCGCCTCGCGGCCCGACAGGCAGTCGCCGGTGAACAGCAGGCGCTTGGCCTTCTCGAGGCCGATGCGCTGCACCCACAGCGCCGTCGTCGGCACGCCCCACACGCGCGCCGGCGGATAGCCGATCTTGGCGGTGTCCTCGATCACGAGCAGGTCGCTGCACAGCGCCAGATCCGTCCCGCCCGCGACGCAGAACCCGTGGACCTTGCACACCACCGGCTTGTCGCTGTGGAACAGGCTCATGAAGCCGCGCACGTTGCGCGCCATCATCTGGTAATCGACCATCGGATCCCAGGTCTGGTCCGGATCGTGGTTGGCGCGCTGCACGGCCGGATCGAGCGGCGAGCCGGGCGGCCCGACGGCGGGCTGGCTGCCGACGCCCTCGGCGCTGATCTGCAGATCGTAGCCGCCGCAGAAGCCCTTGCCGTTGCCGGCCAGCGCGATCACGTGCACCGCGGGGTCGAGGTTGGCGCGCTCGACGCATGCGGCGAGCTCGCGCGGCGTCAGCAGGGTCAGCCCGTTGCCGCGCTCGGGGCGGTCCAGCGTGATGCGCGCGATCCGGCCGTCGACCGTGTACGTCATCGTCTCGAGCGCCGGCTCGCTCGTGTGCGTCGGAGGTGGCGTGGCCATCGCCGACGACGTTACTTGGTCGGCTGCTCGACGTCGACGAGCGGCGGCAGCTCGTGGGCCGGGATCCGGATCTCCTGGCCGATGTCGGGACGGCGCGGGCGCGGCACCGGATCGATCGGCACCGCGCGGCCGAACCGCGCCGAGGCCTGGATCGCCTGCAGGATGCGCACGTCGGCCAGGCCCTCCCAGCCGCTCGGCTCGGGGTCGAGGTCCTCGCGAATGCAGCGGGCGAAGTACTCGATCTCGGCGGCGATCTGATCGCGCTTGGTGAACGTGCGGGTCTTGGCGCCGTGCTTGCCCTGGACCTGCAGCGTCATCTCCGACGCGTACTCGTAGGCGTTGTCGAGGGTCAGAAAGCCCTCGGTGCCAACGACCTGGTAGTGCGCGCGGTCGTAGGCGCCGAAGCTGCACGTGAACTGCGCGACGCGCTCCTGCGGGAACCGCAGCGTGACGGCGAAGGCCTCGTCGACGGCGGCGAACCGCGGGTCGCGCCCGGCGAGCTTCATCGACGCGACCTCGATCGGCTCGGTGCGGAACAGGTAGCGCGCGGCGTTGAGGCAGTAGATGCCGATGTCGTAGAGCGGGCCAGCGCCGCGCCGGGGCTGGGTGCGCACGTTGCCGCTGCGGATCTGCATCGAGAACACCGAGCTGAACATCCGCGGCTGGCCGATCTCACCGCCGCGCGCGATCTCGATCGCGACCAGGTTGGCGCACTCGAAGTGCAGCCGGTACGCGATCATCAGCTTGACGCGCCGGAGCTCGCACGCGCGGATCATCTGCATGCACTCCGCCTCGGTCGGCGCCATCGGCTTCTCGCACATCACGTGCACGCCGTGGCGCGCCGCGATCACGGTGAGCTCGGCGTGCAGATCGTTGGGCACCGCGATGTACACCGCGTCGACCCCGCCGGCGCCGAGCAGCTCGTCGAGCCGATCGTACGGCACGCAGGCGCGCACGTCGTAGCGCTTGGCGAGCTCGTCGAGCTTGTGGCGCGACCCCGAGACCAGCGCCGCGATCTCGACGTCACCGAGCTGCGCGATCGCGGGCAGCACCGCCGCCTGCGCGAAGTGTCCCAGTCCGATCACGCCAATTCGCAGTCGCGATGAGGGTCGGCCCATGATTTCAGACGATCCGCCCATTCTCCTGATCGCAGCAAGTGATATTCCACTTATGCTGTTGCGATTCGTTCGCACGGCGCAACGCTTGCACCAGCGACGCACAATGCCGTCGAACAATTGCGAGTGCTGCGGAAATAGCTACGACAAGGCGTTCGAGATCCGGATCGGAGGCACGACTCACACGTTCGATTCGTTCCAGTGCGCGATCCAGACCGTGGCGCCTCGCTGCGCGCACTGCAAGGTGCCCATCATCGGCCACGGCATGGAGGCGCGCGGCCAGTACTTCTGCTGTGCGCATTGTGCGCGACAGGCCGGGATCAAGGACGTCGCCGACCGCGCTCCCGATCAAGGCGCCGCCCCGCCCTGACCCCGAGGCGCGCCGGCGACACACCGTGCGTGCGCGCTCGTGCGCACCAGCAGACCCGTGCCCAGGGCTCAGGTCCAGTACGGAGTCGCGCCCCACTGGCGATACACGCCGGTCGCGTACTCCAGATCGTTGAGATCGGGCCAGTGGTCCTTGTCGAAGCCCGGCATCGTATCGAGCGACTCGCGCGTCACGTTGACGACGAATCGCTTCTTGGCTTCGTCGACGGTGACCGCCGACCACGGCAATGCGAATAACTTGTTGCCAATCCCCATGAAGCCACCGAACGACATCACGGCATAGGCGACGCGCCCGGTGGTGACGTCGATCATCAATTCTTCGATCCGTCCGATGTCCTGACCCGCGAGGTTCACCACCTTGTCGTGGATCAGTGTGGTCGCTCCCAGAGTTCTGCGAAACTTGGCCATTGGCTACCTCTCTCGACGAGAAGCAGCAAGCCGCGTTCCACTCGATCTCATTCAGGCGCGTTCATGGGCGCCGGCGCAGCCAGCGCGGCGCGATCAACCGGCGCTTGCCGTCGCTGGCCATCGTGACGCCCGGCTCGTCGAGCTGCTCGCGATCCCACAGCTTGCACGTCACCTGCTTGTGCTGCTGGTCGAGCGCCTCGCAGTAATTGGTGAACTCGCAGCGCCGGACCTGGTCGCCCGAGCCCTCGCGCATCTTGAGGAACCAGTCCGGATCCGCCAGGCTCTGGCGCGCCGAGGCCACGATGTCGGCGTCGCCGCGCTGGAGCACCTCCTCGGCCTGGTTGAACTCGCAGATCCCGCCCGCGGTGACGATCGGCGTCTCGAAGCCGGCGTCGCGCACCGCGGCGCGGATCTGGGCCGCGAGGTTCACGTTGCGCGCGAACGGCCCCCTGGCGTCGCTGTAGATCGTCGGCATGCACTCGTAGCCCGAGCGCCCGGTGTACGGGTACGCCGACCAGCCGATCTTGGGCTGCTTGGCGTCCTCGAACTTGCCGCCCTTGGAGATCGACAGGAACTGCAGGCCCGAGCGGGCGAGCTCGACCCCGAACCACACCGCATCGTCGACGTGGTTGCCGCCGTCGATGACATCGTCGCCGAGGTAGCGGCAGCCGACGATCCCGCGCCGGCCGACCCGCTCGCGGACCTGTGCGATGACCTCGGCGGGCAGCCGCATGCGGTTCTCGCGCGAGCCGCCGTAGCCGTCGTCGCGCGTGTTGAGCGCGGACAGGAACGACGCCATCGTGTAGGCGTGCGCGAAGTGGAGCTCGACGCCATCGAACCCGGCGCGCATCGCGCGGTCGGCCGCTGCGGCAAATAGCCCCGGCAGCACCGCGGGCAGCTCCTTGATGTGCGGCAGCTCGGTGTCGGTCACGCGCTCGCGGTAACCGCGCTCGAGGTCCTCGACCTCGCGGACCGAGAGCACGTACGGCAGGTCGCTATCGGGCAGCGCCGCCAGCCGCGCGCGCAGCTCGTGCTCGCTGCACTGCCGCGCCGTCGGATCGCCGGTGAGCAGCAGCAGCGCCTCGCGGTGGCGGTCGGTCACGGCGAGGAAGCGCGCGAAGTACTTGTCGCGCGCGGGCCGCCGGCGGATCGCCAGGAAGTCGATCAGCTGGATCAGGAACAGCGTCTCGCCGTTGGACGCCTCGCGGACCGCCTCGACGAGCCGGGTCAGGCCCTCGCAGAACCGGTCGTGGCCGATGCGCAGGAGCGGCCCCGACGGGATGTCGCGGATGCCGGTCGCCTCGACGACGAGCACGCCCGGGCGGCCGGCGGCGAACCGCCGGTACCAGTCGATGACGTCGGGCGTGACGAAGCCGTCCTCGGTGGCGCGCCACGGCACCATCGCCGGGACCCAGGTGCGGGTCGTCGCCGTGCGCGGCCCGATCTCGATCGGCTGGAACAGCAGCGAGCGCGAGACCTGAGCGCGGCTCGGCCATGCCGCTGCCGGTAGCTCATGCTTGATGCGCTCCGGCGGCTGCCACATCGTCGTTTCGTACCACAATCGATCGCTGGGCGAGCCGGTGGTCTGGCGGTCCGCAGTCGTCTAATGATCGCCGCCATGGCGAACCTCAGTCCCGGTGACGCGATGCCCGATTCGACCCTGGTAGGCCCCGAGGGGCCGACCAAGCTCCGCGACCGCATCGGCAAGCCGCTGGTCGTGTACTTCTATCCCAAGGACGAAACCTACGGCTGCACCAAGGAGGCATGCGGGTTTCGCGACCAATACGAGGCGTTTGTCGAGGCCGGCGCCGAGGTGATCGGCATTTCTCGCGACGACGCCACCTCGCATGCAA
>DATIPJ010000247.1:0-8497 GCA_035472155.1 Kofleriaceae bacterium | reverse complement strand
GGTCACCGAGCACCTGGGCGCACCGACCCTCTGGGCGATGTGCTTCTTCGCCTGCCTGGTCGTGGCTGCGGGCCACCTGGTCGCTGCGCCCTCGCGGCGCCTGCGGCTGGCCGCCACGGCCCACGACGAGACCGCCCCCGTCGAGACTGGCCACGTCGAGATCCCCTAAGCTCGGCTTTCCCGCGAATGCTTACTTCGACGAGGGCGACGAGGGCGAGGAGGGCGACGGCTTCCGGGTGTCGGCCTTCAGAAGCGGATCGTGAAGCGGGTCGGCTCGGGGTCGCTCTCGAGGGCGAACCGGAACCGGTGGTTGGTCAGGACCTCCTGCACCAGCGTGAGGCCCAGACCCTGGCCGTTGGGCTTGGTGGTGAAGAACGGCGTGAACAGACGCTGCTTCACGGCCTCGGGGATGCGCGGGCCGCTGTTCTCGACGATGAGCGAGCCGCGGCCGTGGGCCGAGGTCGAGACGTCGATCCGCGCTGGGCTGCGGTCGGGGCCTGGGTCGGGGCCGGGGCCGGGGCCGGGCTCCGCGATGGCCTCGATGGCATTGCGCAGGATGTTGACCAGGACCTGCTCGATCTGAGAGCGGTCGAGGGCGATCGGGGGCAACGCCGCGTCGGCCGCGAGGTGGATCTCGATGCCATGGGCCGCGGCGTCGGGCCGCACCAGCGTGACGGCATCGGCGGCGAGGGCGTTGACGTCCGTCGATGACAGGCGAGGCGGCGGGATCTTGACCACCTCGGCGAGCGAGCGCATGAAGTGGCCGAGCTGCGCCGTGCGGCCGATCGCGACCCGGAGCGCCTGCTCGTAATCGGCGCGGTCGTCGGCACCGATCTGGCCGCGGTACGCCAGGCACGACTCGAGGAGCGAGCCGACCGCAGCGACCGAGTTGTTGACCTCGTGCGACATCATGCGGATGAGCTTCTCGTAGGCCGCGCGCTCCGAGCGGCGCAGCTCCTCGGTGAGCTCCTCGAGCACGAAGAACGAGCGCGGGAAGCCGCGATCGAACAGCTCCGAGCGCTGGATCTTGATGCGCCGGCTGCCGAGCAGGGCGACGACGGTCGAGGCGGCGGCGGGCGGCGCGGCGATCAGCTCGCGCAGCGCGGCGCCGAGCGGCGGATCGAGTGCGCCCGGCGGCTTGCCGATCAGCTCGGGCGCGCGGCCGAGGACGTCCTCGGCGGCCGGGTTGAGCGAGGCGATGCGGCCGTCGAGATCGAGCATCATCACGCCCCAGGGCGCGGCGCGCAGGAGCTTGTCGAGCAGGACGTGCTGCTCCTCGAGCTGGAGCCGCTCGTCCTGCAGCCGGTCGAACATGCGGTTGTAGAGCGCGACCACATCGTCGAGCTCGCTCGGGCCCACGCGGGTCAGCCGCGAGCCGAAGTCGCTTTCGCCCAGGAGCTCCGCGCCGCTGCGCAGGAGATCGAGCTGCGCGAAGCTGCGCTTCACCAGCACCAGACCGCCCGCGACGGAGATCGCGAACACCGCCTCGAGGGCGAACAGCGCCGCGCGCGGGACGAGGTCGGTCTCGAGCAGGAGCGCCGCGGCGAGGGCGAACGGCAGGTGCACCGCGATCAGGTAGAGCGTGATCTGCGTGCGGCCGCTCACGACGAGCCCGTCGTGATGCCGTACTTCTCGAACCGACGGTACAGCGCGGCGCGGCTGAGCCCGAGCGCCTCGGCGACGCGGCTCACGTTGCCGGCGTGCACGCGAAGGCTGTTCTCGATCATCGCCTTCTCCATCTCGTCGATGGTCAGCTGGGCGAGCTCCGCGGCCGGGTCGCGCCGCGGCTCGGGCTCCATCGCCGCCACCGCGCGGACGGCGGCGGCATCGATCCGCTGCTGCTCGCTGACCAGCACCGTGCGCTCGATCAGGTGCGGCAGCTGGCGCACGTTGCCCGGCCACGGCTGGGCGGCGAGCCAGCCGAGCGCGTCATCGGTCGCGGTGAGCTCGCGCCGGTAGCGCTGGCCGAGCTCGCCGAGGAACCGGCGCGCGAGCAGCTCGATGTCGCCCGCGCGCTCGCGCAGCGGCGGCAGGTGGAGCGCGATCAGGTTGAGGCGGTAGAGCAGATCCTCGCGAAACGCGCCGGTGTCGACCGCCTCGGCGAGGTTTCGGTTGGTGGCCGAGAGCACGCGCACGTTCACCGTGCGGGTGACGCTCGAGCCCAGGACCTCGTAGGTGCGGTCCTGGAGCACGCGCAGGAGCTTGACCTGCGAAGCGACATCGAGATCGCCGATCTCGTCGAGGAAGATGCTGCCGCCGTCGGCCATCTCGAACCGGCCCTTGCGATCCTGGCGGGCATCGGTGAACGCGCCGCGCACGTGGCCGAACATCTCGCTCTCGAACAGCTGCGCCGAGATGCCGCCGAGGTTGACCTTGATGAACGGCCCGTCGCGCCGCGGGCTCGCGCGGTGGATCGCCTCGGCGACCAGCTCCTTGCCCGTGCCGCTCTCGCCGGTGATCAGCACGGCCGCGTCGCTCGCAGCCACGCGCCCCGCGACCTCGAGGACCTTCAGGAACCGCGGGTCGTTACCGGCCAGCGCTGCGAAGTCGAACCGTGCGTCGAGGTCGGCGCGCGACGGCGGCCGGTCCGACGGGCTGGCCTGGCTCGACACCAGATCGAGCGCCGTGCGCACCGCGCCGACCACCTGCTGGTGCGTCCACGGCTTGGTGATGAAGTCGAGCGCGCCGGCGCGCACGCCGCGCACCGCGAGCGCGATCGAGCCCCACGCGGTCATCAGGATCACCGGAACGCTCGGCCAGCGCGTGCGCAGCGTGCCGAGCAGCTCGAGGCCTTCCTCGCCGGTCGTCGCGCGCGAGAAGTTCATATCGGAGAGGACGAGCCGGATCCCGCCGCGCGCCATCAGCTCGAGCGCCTCGCGCGGGCCAGCCGCCGAGACCGTCCGGTACCCGGACTGCTTGAGCAGCAGCGCCAGCGACAGCACGATGGCGGGATCATCGTCGACGAGGAGGATCGCCTCGGCCGGCGACCGCTGCAGATTCGAAGGCTTCATTCGTGGCGCAGCGCCTCGGTCGGCGAGATCCGGGTCGCCAGCCAGCTCGGGTAGAATGCGCATAGCGTGGCGAGCGCGTAGAGCGTCACCAGCGAGAGGGCGAAGCTCACCGCGAACACGGGCGCGGTGACGAACGGCAACAGCTCGAGCAGCGGCAGCTGGAGCACCAGCACGGCGCCCGCCGCCAGCGCGAGCGTCGTGAGGATCCAGGTCTCGCCGAGGATCTGCAGCGAGATCTGCCGAGCGGTGGCACCGGTGGCTCGCCTCAAGCCGATCTCCTTCGTTCTCTTCGTCACATTCTGCCAGAGCACGCCGGTCAGCCCAAGCGCGACCATCACGATCAGAAAGCCCGCGACCACCGCCGCGATGCCGAGCGGGAGGACGTATCGATCTCTGTACTTGGCCTTGATCTCGGACAGCGGCTCCACCGCGAACTGGTAGTCCGGGACGGCGGCCTGCAGCGTCTTGACCAGCTGCTCCTCGAACGCGCGCGGCGTGCCCGGGCGGACGCGCAGCAGGAGGCTGCGTGGCACGCTGATGCGCGGGTTGCCCGGATCGGCGCGATACAGCGCGAACAGCGCGCCCCCTGCGAGCTCGCCGCCGGCGCGGTACGCCGACAGGACGCCGATGATGCGGCGCGCGGGCGACGGCTCTGCGCCTGGCGGCGGCGCCGCCGACGGGATCTCGCGGCCGATGGGATCGGCCTCGCCGAACAGCTCGCGCGCGAGGTCGCTGGTGACGATCGTCGGCGTATCTCGCGCGTGGTCGTCCTGCCTGCCGAACCAGCGCCCCGCGACCAGGTTCAACCGGAGGACGGCGGCGATGTCGTCGGTGGCGGTGCTGAACGCGAACGAGATCGTGCGGCCGTTCACGGCTGCGTTGGTCACCGCCTCGTTCGTCGAGTATGGCGTGATGAGGTTCGCAGCGACCGCCTCGACCGGGGCGAGCCCGCGGGCGACCTGGAGCAAGCGGTCGATGACCTCGCCGGCCTTCGGATCGCCGACCGCGTCGAGCTCGCGGCCGAACGAGACGCTCCACACATCGGTCGTCGTGTAGCCGAGCGGCCGCCGGAGGTTGTCGGCCATCGCGACCCCGAACACCAGCACGCCGAACACGACGATGAAGCACAGGAGGATCTCGAGGACGACGAGCGCATTGGCGCGCTTGCGGTTCCACACCAGGCGAAACAGATGCCGGATCATCGCGCGCCTCCGTTCAGCGCCTCGATCGGGCGGAGGCGCGACATCTTCCACGCCGGATAGACGCCCGACCACACGCCGAAGAATACGGTGAGCGCCACGGCGTATCCGAAGATGCGCAGGTTGAGGCCGAGCTCGGCGTACGGAATGATGCCCGAGCGATTCACGATCTCGAGCCCGATCGCCGCCAGCGCGAGCCCGAGCGCGCCGCCGATCAGCGTGAGCACGACGTTTTCGACGAGGAACTGGCCGAGCAAGGCGCGCGACGACGCGCCGAACGCCTTGCGCACTCCGATCTCCGAGGCGCGCTCGAGGATGCGGCTGATGTTGAGGTTGACGAGGTTCAAGGTCGGCAGCGCCATGAACAGCAGCGCGATCGCGGCGAGGATCGCGACGAGCTTTTCGACCGCCCCCGGGCCGGGGCCCAGGACCAGCCCGGCGAAGGTCTCGAACAGCGTCTCGGCGTTGGCCTCGATGTGGTCGAACGTGCGATCGGGAAACGTCACCTCGGAGATCCGCCGGCGAAACTCCTCGCGGATGGCGGGGAAGTCGGCGCGGCTGTTCGCGACGATCGTCCCGAGGAACGAGCCCGCGAGCTGCGTCTTGTAGGCGTCGGTCGGCGCGGTCTGGATCGGGACCCAGAGGTCGGCCGAGACGATCACGCGCGACAGCGGAATATCGGGCACCACGCCGACCACGCGGAAGCGCTGGCCGCCGACGTCGATCGGGCGTCCGAGCGCCGGCGCGTCGCCGAAGTAGCGCCGCCGGGTCGACTCGTTGATCACCGCGACGAACCGGGCCGCGGCGGCATCGTCGTCGCTGAACGGCCCGCCGTCGAGGAAGTCGAAGCGGAACACGCGCCAGAACTCGCCATCGGTGCGCTTGAGCTGGAGCGTCACGCGCTCGCCCCCGATGAAGCCGACCGCATCGGATGACGTCGAGTGGAACGCGACCCGCTCGGCGCCGGGCAGGTTGCGCGCGGTCTCGACGAGCAGGCGGTACCCGGGCGTGCCCGTGCGGCGCCAGTCGGGACCGGTGAACACCGTGTTGTAGATCCCGAGCGTGCGGTCGGCGTAAACCTCCGGCGGCCGCGGCGCGAACACGTGGTCGAACAGCGCGGCCGCGATCATCAGCACCGCGAGCGTGACGCTGATCCCGAACAGGCTCGCCGCAGTGAAGAACTTGCGGCGCAGGAGGACCTTGATCGCCGTCTTGAGCGCGTGCGGCAGCATGTCAGTTGACCTGGCGGCCGTCGAACAGCCGCAGGATGCGGTCGGTCTTCTCGGCCTGGCGCGCGTCCTGCGTCACCATGACCACGGTCGTGTGCTCGCGCCGGTTGAGGTCCTGCAGCACGCCCATGATCTCGTCGCCCATCTGGCTGTCGAGGTTGCCGGTCGGCTCGTCGGCCAGCACGATGCGCGGCCTGCCGACGATGGCGCGCGCGATCGCGACCCGCTGCTGCTGCCCGCCCGACAGCTGCCCGGGGTAGTGGCGGACGCGCGAGGCAAGCCCCACGCGCTCGAGCGCGGCCAGCGCGAGCCGGCGCCGCTCGGCGCGCGAGATCGAGCGGTAGAGCAGCGGGATCTCGACGTTGTCGAGCACGGTGAGGTCACCGACCAGGTGAAAGGTCTGGAACACGAACCCGATGTGCTCGTTGCGCAGCCGCGCGAGCGCGCGGTCGGCGACTCCGGTGACGTCCTTGTCCGCGACGCGGACGCGCCCGCGCGTCGGTGCGTCGAGCAGACCCATCACGTGCAAGAGCGTGCTCTTGCCCGATCCCGAGGGCCCCATGATGGAGACGAACTCGCCGGGCTTGATCTCGATGGTGATGTTGCGAAGGGCCGCGGTCTCGATGCGAGCCGTTCGGTAGACCTTCTCCACAGCGTCGAGCGTGATCATCTGCTGCCTCGCGTTCCGGTGATCCGGATGTGATCCAGGTGAGCGTGCTGGGACATGTCGTTGAGGATGACCTCGTCGCCTTCGGCGAGGCCGTCGAGTACCTCGTAGCGGTCTGCGCTCGCGACGCCGAGACGGACGCGGCGCTTCACGGCGCGCTCGCCGGCGACGACGAAGACGTCGGTCGCACCCTCGCTGCCGCCGAACGAGCCCTTGGCGACGCGCAGCGTGCGCGCGCGGCGATCGGTGACGAGGTCGACCTCGACGCGGAGGTTCGAGCGCAGGCGGGCGTGGTTGTTCTCGCGCAAGCTGACCGACAGCGTGACGAGCCCGTTCTGGATCGCCGGCACCACGCGCGACACCGCGCCGTCGAGCCGGAGCTCGTCGATCTGGACCGCCGCCGCCTGGCCGACGCGGATGCGGCTCGCATGCACCTCCGAGATCGTCGCGTCGACGCGAAACGCCGTGAGGTCGGCGATGCGCGCCAGGACGTCGCCCTTGTGGACCTGCGCGCCCTCCTCGGAGACCACGTAGGTGAGCACGCCGGCGCGGTCGGACTTCGTGGTCGCGAGGTCGAGCTGGCGCTGCTGCTCGGCGCGCTCCTTGCGCAGCGTATCGCGCTCGAGCGCCAGCCCGCTGATCTGCGCCGCGGTCGAGCGCCCGGCGATCGCGCGTGCGCGCCTCAGCTGCGCGAGCTCCACGCCGGCGCGCGCCTCGTCGAGCTGCGACCGCTCGAGCTCCTCCTCCGACACGATGCCGTCGGTGAAGCACTTGCGGTTGCGCTTCACCGCGGCGCGGAACGCCTCGAGCTGGAGCGCCTTGATCTCGAGCTGGCTGTCGAGGGCGGCGAGCGTGCCCTCGAGATCGACCCGGCTGCGCTCGACCTGGTTGTCCTTGAGCGCGAGCGCCTGGTCGAGCTTGCCGAGCGCGAGGTTCGACTCGCTGACGTCGAGCTCGAGGATGGCGTCGCCGGGCTGCAGCGCGGCCCCGGGCCGCTTGAGGACCTTCAGCACGCGGGTGTCGATCGGGCTCGCCAGCACCTTTTCGACCTCGGGCACCACGGTCCCCGACGCCGTCACGGTGGCATCGAGCGGCCCGATGTCGACGCGCGCGGTGCGCAGCGCGGCATGGCCGAGCGAGGGCTCGATCAGCTTCGACAGTGCCGCGAACGCCGCGAGCGCCCCGGCCACGCAACCGACCGCGAGCGCGACGCGGCGCGCGATCCGGGCGCGATGCACGCGCGGATCGAGCGGCCTATCCATCGGCCCCGCCGATTCCAGCTCGACTGCGCTCATGCCGCCGGTTCGCAGCAATGGCGGGGCCAGACGCAATCGGGCCAAAAGACTCGCGTCGCGCGGCGCGATCTTGCGCTGCTGTCCGCGCATGTACAGCGGGTGTCCGCTTGCGAACACCGCGCTTGGCGCTTCACGCACGGCGGCCGGGCGCGCTAAGGTCGGCGCAGCCCGCCGCGCCGCGGCGACACGGAGTCGCATGAGCGTTTTTCAAGCCAAGCAAGGCCCCGGGGCCAGCGTGGATGTCGCCGCGGAGATGCGGCGCGGCCACGTCGGGATCGAGGACACCGATCGCACGCTGCTGCGCATCTTCCGCGAGCACTTCGCGCGCCGCGCCAGCGATCCGCCGCTGCGGATCTTCGACATCTGCAGCGGCAGCGGGTTCTTCATCCGTCGCCTGCTGCGCGAGCTGCCCGATGCCGCGCGGCACGAGCTGATCGCCCACGAGGACGAGCCCGAGGTGCTGCCGCTGCTCCAGGCGCGGCTCGGCGACAGCTCGATCCGGATTCACGCAGGGTCGTTCTGCGACTGGCGCGAGCCGATCGACGTGCTCTTGAGCTGGGGCTCGTTCCACCACATGCCGCGCGAGTACCTCGCCCACGCGCGGACGCTCCTGCGGCCGGGCGGTCTGATCGTCCTGGCCGATGAGTTCTGCCCCGAGTACCTCACGCCGCCGATGGTCGACCGCGTGCGGCTCGCGTCGGCGATCCACATCGCCAACGGCTACGTGCTGACCAGCGATGACGAGCTCGCGGCGTACAGCCGCAACGGCGAGCTGCCTGCGATCGCGCTCGAGATGGAGCGCGCCCGCCAGCAGGTGCTATGGAAGTGGTATCGCCACGTGGTGGACGTGATGATGGACCGCGAGTGTCTCAACGCGGCGCTCTACGAGCTGCGCACCACGCGCGACGACCTCGACACGGCGTTCGGCTCGGAGCACAAGCTGTCGCCGGTGATCGGCGAGCGAGAGCTCGCGCTGCTCGGCTTCGAGCTGGTGTCGCGCCACGTGCCGGTCAGCGAGGCCGCGCCGGCGCGCGACAGCTTCTTCGTCTACGTCTATCGCGTCGCGCAGCGTCACTGACGATCGGGGACGCCGCTG
>DATIPJ010000246.1:0-4319 GCA_035472155.1 Kofleriaceae bacterium | reverse complement strand
CTACCGCCCGCCTGATCCGCGCCGCCGCCGGCAGTTGCGTGGTCTTCGCGGTCGGGGGTATTCCTCCGGCACCATGATCAAGCGTCCCAAGATTGCCATCGTTGGCGCCGGCGGGAACGTCGGTGCGGCCGTCGCCCAGTGGGCGGCCCAGAAAGAGCTCGGCGACCTCGTGCTCATCGACATCAAGGCCGGGCCTGCCGAGGGTCGCGCGCTCGACCTCACGCAGTGCGGCCCGTGGGAGGGCTTCAACAACACGAGCTTCGTCGCCACCGACAAGTCGGAGGCGATGGCGGGCGCCGACGTGGTCGTCATGACCGCGGGCGTGCCGCGCAAGCCGGGTCAGACCCGTGAGGAGCTGATCAACATCAACGCCGGTATCGTCAAGGGCATCTGCACCGACGTGAAGACCCATGCGCCCAACGCGATCCTGATCGTGGTGTCGAACCCGCTCGATGCCATGGTCTTCGTCGCCAAGCAGGTCACCGGGTTTCCGCGCGAGCGCGTGATCGGCTCGGCGGGCGTGCTCGACAGCGCGCGGTTTCGCACGTACCTCGCGATGGCGGCGGGCGTCAGCGTCGAGGACGTTCAGGCGATCGTGCTCGGCGCGCACACCGACAAGGACATGGTGCCGATCGTGTCGACGGCAATGATCGGCAATGTGCCGGTCTCGAAGTTCCTGAGCGCCGAGCAGCTCACGGCGGTCGTCGACAGCACCAAGAAGGGCGGCGCGACGCTGACCGGTCTGATCGGCACGTCGGCGTGGCAGGCGCCGGGCGCCGGCACCGCGCTGATGGTCGAGGCGATCGTGCGCAACCAGGGGCGCATCCTGCCCTGCTCCGTCGAGCTTCAGGGCGAATTCGGCATCAAGGACGCGTTCATCGGCGTGCCGGTCAAGCTGGGCGCGCGCGGTGCCGAGCGGGTGTTCGAGATCGAGCTGTCGGCCTCCGAGAAGGAGGCGTTCAACAAGTCGGTCGCCGCCAACACCGAGCTGATGACGATCGCGCGCGGCTTCCTGAGCTAAGCTCGCCTGCATGCGCAGGCTCGCGGGACCGTTGTTGATCGCATGCGCGCTGATCCCGAGCGCGGCGGCGCGCGCCGACGACCCGGTTCCCGACGAGGCCGGCGACGAAACGCCCACCAAGGGCACGCTGGTGATCACGGCGCGCGCGCCCAACGGGACCGCGATCGACGCGTCGGTCGAGATCGATCGCAAGCCGATGGGCTATCTCGAGGACGGCGAGATGACGCTGGTCAACATCCCGCAGGGCAGCCACGCCGTGGTGGTCCTTGCCGAGGGCTACCACCGGCTCGAGCAAGCGGTGACCGTTCGCCCGGGCGAGGAGGTCAAGCTCGACGCGCATCTGGCGGTGATCGTTCCGCCGTCGAAGACGCTGTGGAAGGGGACGCTCGCGGTCAGCGCCGTGGTGATCGCCGCGGGCGTGCTCTATGGCATTCACGGCCACGATCGCATGCTTGCGAACCGCGACGCGGTGGTGGTCACCGAGGCACCGCACCCCAACGATGACTCGTTCGACTTCGACCTGGTGGAGCCTGTCGACTGTGGCAAGTCGGCGGCTGCGCTCGCGGCCGAGAAGCACGCGATCGTCGTCAACCAGGATCGCTTCGACCGGATGTGCAGCTGGAAGACACGCTCGCTGATCGGCTACGGCATCGCCGGCGTGGGGCTGGTCGGGCTGCTGGTATCGGTGTACATGATCGTGCGCCATGGCGAGGCCAACGACTACACACCCACGCCGCGAAAGAATTCGCTGTTCCGGCCCGGGGCGAACCCACGCTCCGACGGCGCGGACTTCACGCTGACGTTCACGTGGTAGCGGAGGTCGGCGCGTTGGATCGGCGGGCGCCCGCCGCGTGTATGCTCGCGCGCATGCAGCTGTACGATCAGTTGACCGCCGGGCGCACGCGCTTTGTCCGGGTCGACGAGCTGTGCCGCCGCGCCGCCGAGCTGCGGCCCGATCTGGTACCCACCGAGGCCGAGCTCGCCGCCGAGGATGCCCGCGCGCTGCGCGACAAGCTCGGGATCGAGAAGAAGCAGGGCGCGTTCGTCGCCGACGTGCTCGCCGACCCGGAGGCCGGAGCTCACCTGTGCCACGCGATGCTGCTGCCGCGCGTCGACACCGCCGCGCACCTGGCCGAGTACGAGCGGACGGGCTCGCTCGAGCTGCCCGGTGCGACCGTGCATCGCATGGGCAAGGCCTCGGTGGTCACCGGGCGCAACCCGCGGTTCCTCAATGCCGAGGACGGCGACACGCTCGATGGATTCGAGACCGCGATCGATGTCGCGACGCTCGACGCAAAGACCGAGATCTGCGTGCTGCGCGGCGGGGTCGTCGAGCACACCAAGCACGCCGGCAAGCGCGTGTTCGGCGCAGGCATCAACCTGACGCATCTCTACCAGGGCAAGATCCGCTACCTCTGGTACCTCATCCGCGACCTGGGGCTGGTCAACAAGCTGTATCGCGGCGTCGCGCTGCCCGACGTCGCGCCCGAGGCCGGCGGCGTCGAGAAGCCGTGGGTCGCGGCGCTCGAAGGCTTCGCGATCGGCGGGCACTGCCAGATCCTGTTGACGATGGACCACACGATCGCCGCCGACGATGCGTACATGACGCTGCCCGCGCGCAAGGAGGGCATCATCCCGGGGGCAGCGAACCTCCGCATGCCGCGCTTCGTGGGCGACAAGCTCACGCGACAGGCGATCATGAACGAGCGGCGGTTCGACTGCGCGAGCCCCGAGGGCCGGATGATCTGCGATGAGATCGTGCCGGCGGGCGAGATGGATCGCGCGATCGAGGCGATCGTCGACCGGCTCACCAACGCGGGCGTGGTCAGCGCGGCCGGCAACCGGCGAGCGATCCGGATCGCCCAGGAGCCGCTCGATACCTTCCGCCGGTACATGTCGGTGTACGCGCGCGAGCAGGCGCACTGCCAGTTCAGCCCGGCGCTGATCCGAAACCTCGAGCGCCACTGGGACGCGGCGAACCGGAAGATCTAGTGCCCACCGAGCAAGGCCCCACAATGGCGCTGTTCATGGACCTCGAGCTGTCGCGCCGGCTCGAGCGCACCGAAGGCGCGGTCGCGGCGTCGTTCTCTCCGGTCAAGCAGCGCATGATGCCGGAGGTCGGCGCGATCTGGCACGACTTCGCCGGCGCCTATGCGATCTTCGACGGCGCCGAGTCGCCGCTCACCCAGAGCTTCGGCCTCGGGTTGTTCGAGCCGCTGACCGCGGAGCTGCTGTCGGAGGTCGAGGCGTTCTTCGAGGACCGCGGCGCGGCGGTGATGCACGAGGTCAGCCCCCTCGCCGGCATCGCGGCGATCGGTCTACTCGCCGAGCGCGGATATCGCCCGATCGAGCTCAGCACGGTGCTCGTGCAAGGCATCGCGGCGCCGTCCACACCGACCCCGCCCTCCGCGGCCGCGGGGCTCACCGTGCGCCAGATCGATCCCGGCGATCCGCACGACGTCGCCGCCTGGATCGAGACCACGATCACGGGCTGGTCGGAGGATCCGGTGGTCGCGACGTTCATCCGCGCGACCGCGGAGTCGACCAGTGCGAACGATGCGATGTTGCACTTCGTGGTCGAGCGCGAAGGCGAGCCGATCGCGACCGGATCGCTCGGCCTCCATACCGGCGTCGCGCTGCTCGCCGGCGCATCGACGATCCCCGCGGCGCGCGGGCTCGGTGCGCAGAACCTGATCCTGTCCGCGCGGCTCGCCGAGGCCCGGCGCCAGGGCTGCGAGCTCGCGATGATGGTGACAGCGCCCGGCGCGACCTCGCAGCGCAACGCCGAGCGCCGCGGCTTCCGCGTCGCGTACACGCGGACCAAGTGGCGGCTCTAGCGTTTCAGCTCGACAGCTTGGTCTGCAGGCCGGCATCGAGCGCGTCGAGGAACTGCTCGGTCGAGAGGTACGGATGCTTGGCGTCGATCAGGATCGCCAGGTCCTTGGTCATCCGGCCGGACTCGACGGTCTCGATGCAGACCTTCTCGAGCGCGTCGGCGAACGCGACGACATCCGGCGTGCCGTCGAACCTGCCGCGATAGCGCAGGCCCTGGGTCCACGCGAAGATCGACGCGATCGGATTGGTCGAGGTCGGGCGGCCTTTCTGGTGCTCGCGGTAGTGGCGCGTGACCGTGCCGTGCGCCGCCTCGGCTTCGACGGTCTTGGCATCGGGCGTGAGCAGCACCGAGGTCATGAGGCCGAGCGAGCCGAAGCCCTGCGCCAGCGAGTCGGACTGCACGTCGCCATCGTAGTTCTTGCAGGCCCACACGAAGCCGCCGTCCCACTTGAGCGCCGCAGCA
>DATIPJ010000245.1:0-4843 GCA_035472155.1 Kofleriaceae bacterium | reverse complement strand
CGACGCTGGCCGGCTCGACCTCGCGATCGGTCCGATGATCTCGGCGTGGGGCTGCAAACCCCTCTGACCGCCCGGAGCCCTCGTTCATCGCGAGACGTCGAGCACCGGGGGGAACCCCCATGCCGCGAACAGCTCCGGCAGCACGAACGTCGTGAGCTCGACGACGCGCCCGTCGGCATCGAGCGACAGGACGGTGAGGCAGACGGCGTGGTAGCGACCATCGGCCCCGCGGACATACGCCAGCCCGCCGGGCTCGCCGTTCATCGGCGCGGGCACGATCCGGTAGCGCCCGGGTCGCGGCTCGCCGTCCCACGTGCCCGGTGATCGCATCGCCGCCACGACCGCCTCCTTGCCGTCGAGCCAGTACTCCCACGGCGGCATGTTCATGACCGCGTCGGTCGCGAGCAGCGTGACGAAGTCGTCGAAGTCGCCGCTCTCCCACGCGTGCACGAACCGGTCGACGACCTCGGCGTGGCGCGGCGCGAGCGCGGTGGACGCCTCGCGTGGGCGCGCGATCGCGGCGCGCGCACGCTGCAGCGCGCTGTTGATCGCGGTCTCGGTGGTCTCGAGGATGGCGGCGACCTCGGCGACGCTCCACTCGAGGACGTCGTGGAGGATCAGCGCGGCGCGCTGGCGCGGCGGCAGCAGCTGCACGACGCGCACGAACGCGAGCCGGATGCCCTCGCGCAGCCGCAGGATCTGATCCGGCCCCGGCACCGCCGGCAACAGCGCATCGGGGTAGGGCTCGAGCCACGGGATGTCGGTGCGCGGCGCGGTCGTGGGTGGCCCCGGCGCGACCGACGGGCAGACGTCCTGCGGCAGCACGCGACGCGAGCGCGCCTTGAGCATGTCGAGGCACGTGTTGGTGACGATCCGGTACATCCACGCGCGGAAGCTCGCGCGCGGTTCGTACGTCGCGAGCGCGCGCCACGCCTTGAGCCGTGATTCCTGGAGCACGTCATCGGCGTCGTGGAACCCGCCGAGCATGCGGTAGGCGTACGCGTGCAGCTCGCGACCGAGCGGTTCGAGCCGCGCACGAAACGCTTGTTCGTCGCCGCCGCGTGCGGCCTCCACCAAGGGGTCGAAATTCTCGCTCATGGACCGATGACCGGCGCGCCCGACTGTCGTTTACCACCAGACCACACCGCGAAAGGCCCGTACAGATGACCAAGGTGTTCTTCCTCGTCAGCGTTTCCCTCGACGGATATCTCGCACCCCCCGGCATGGACATGGCGCACGCCGGCGACCCGACCCACGACGACTGGGCGGCCCAGTGGGGCAAGCTCCATCGCTGGATCCTCCCGACGCGATTCTTCCGGGAGAGGTTGAAGCTCGGCGAGGGCAGCGAGACCGGCACCGACAACCAGATCGTCGAGCACACGTTCCGGCGCACGGGCGTCAGCATCATGGGCAAGCGCATGTTCGACCTCGGCGAACGGATGTGGCCCGAGGAAGCGCCGTTTCACACCCCGGTGCTCGTGCTGACCTCGCAGGTGCGCGAGCCGTGGGTGCGGCCGGGCGGCACGACGTTCACCTTCGTCAACGACGGCATCGAGAGCGCGCTTCGCCAGGCGCGCGCGGTGGCGGGCGATCGCGACATCCGCATCGCCGGCGGCGCCGACGCCATCCAGCAGTACCTACGCGCCGGGCTCATCGACGAATTCGGGCTCGCGATCTCGCCGGTGATGTTCGGCGGCGGGGCGCGACTGTTCGCCGGCATCGGCCGCGACATCGACGTCGAGCTCGTCGAGACCATCGCGTCGCCGCATGTGACCCACGTGCGCTACGCGTGTGGACCCAACCTTGTAGCGGCCCGCGGAGCATAACTCACGGGAGCAGGCACGGCGCGCTTCACGATTCACCGCATCGGGTTCGACACATGTCGAGGATTGCACGCGGCCAATAAACGAGATCAACGCGTTGGACGTGGCACGCGAGGTGCTTCGCGCAGTGCGTGGGTGATCGATGATGCTTCGCCTGTTTGTCCTCGCACTCGCGGTCGCCGTGGGACTCACCGGCTGCACCGCCGCCCTGGGCTCCGCGACTTGTACGCTCCTGACGGCCCGCACCTCGCAATGCACGAGCTTCCGAGACTGGGTTGAAGGCGATGGCGACGAGGAGCAACGAGAAGCCTGGAGGACCGACCGAGAGGCTCGCAACGAGCGAAACGAGCGCGATGGGCGTACGGCTGCGGCGCCGGCATGTCAGCGCGGCGAGGCGCGCGCCTGCTTGACGGTCGCGGTCTACGACGATCGCCATCACGCCGCGCGCGCAGAGATCGCTCGTGAGTACGGCGTTGCGTGCCGCGGCGACATCGCATTCGGCTGCCTCCGGCTCGCTGCTCTCGCCGCGGATCCTGCTGTGGCCAACGCGAGCCTCGCGCGTGGCTGCGAGCTCGGTGAGATCCGTGCATGCGCCGCAGCCGCGGAAGCGATGCCGGACCGGGCCGGCGCGTTTTACGAGGCTGGCTGTCCGCTCGATGACTCCGACACGTGTGCGAGCGCGGCCTTCGCTTACCTTTACGCCGCGGGCGCGCCGTTCAATCGCGTGCAGGCCATGGCGCTCGCGGCGCGCGGCTGCGACCGCGGCAGCAAGAGGTCGTGCGCCCTGCGCGACGAAGCGCGCGCGGCGATGACGAGATAGCCCACGGTGAACGGTACGCCGCGCCTCGGCTCGGCGTACCAGATCGCGCTTCCCGAGACCTGGGCCGGCGCGGCCGATCGACGCTGTCGCTTCTCTGTGCTTCAGCTGCTTGTTGCATCAGAACGACACGAGGGGGCCCACGAGCGGCGCCGTAAGCCCGCGGCGTGGCTCGACGTCACAATACGAGAACCACACCCTGCGGGAGTTGACATAATGCCGATTCTGCGACCCAACCTGGGGTGGGACGGGTGCATGGCCGGCCGGGTTCCGCTACGGTGCGGGCAGCGGCGCCAGCGAGCGCCGCGACGGATCGCCCCAAGGACGCAAGGAGAGGCCATGGCCAAGTTTGCGATCGAGCCGCATTTCCGACTGCAGGAGTGGGTGGCCGAGGAGAAGGGATACTTTCGCGACGAGGGACTGGACTACGAGTTCAACGAGCTCGTGCAGTCGAGCAACGGCGCCGTTCACCAGGCGACCGGGAAAGTCGGCGCGTTTCAGAGCATCGAGAAGGGGCGCGCGTCGAACGTGACGTGCGCCTGCCACTGGACGGTGAACGTGGCGGCGTCGCGCGGGCACACGAAGCTGTATGCGGACGTGTACTCGGTGGCGCCGTCGGGCATCTTCGTGCCGGCGAATTCGCCGATCAAGACGCCCGCAGACCTGGCCGGGGTTCCGATCTCGGTCGGATTCCAGTCGGGGAGCCACTACGCGACGGTGCAGGCGCTCGAGCGGTTCCTGCCGCGCGAGCAGATCAAGCTGTCGTTCGACGAGGGCATGCTGTTTCATCGCATGGAGACGTTCCTCGAGGGCAAGGCGCGCGCGGCGACGCTGTTCAGCGGGCCGTATTACTTCGCCGAGCAGCTCGGGCACCGAAAGATCGTGGATACGACGTTCATGATCGCGGCGATGATCAACGGCGACCCGGATCCGGAGGACGTGCGGAAGTACTTCCAGGCGCTTCGGCGCGCGCAGCGCGACATCGACCTGCGGCCGGAGCTGTACACGCACTACTACCAGAAGGAGTTCCCGGTGCGGTTCCACGAAGCGATGGACACGCGGCGCTGGGGGCCGGGCGAGCGGCTGGTGTTCGAGCCCTACAGCAAGGAAGTCTTCGAGGCGTCGCACGCATGGATTGCGTCCCACGACATCTTCGAGCCGGGGGCGATGGGCACCGCCAAGTACGACCAGGCCGTGGTGTCGTTCGCTGAGCGCGGCTGACCGCGGTCTTGGCGCGGCGGCCGCAGTGGTCAGGCCACGCAAGCCGGGCCCTGTTGGATACCCTTGATCGGGCCGCCCGGTCGCCAGACGATGCGGCCGTGGGTGACGATCGGCGCGAGAGGGGTCGCGGGGAGCTCGATGCGAGCGAGCTGCGCGATACGCTCGACCTGCTGCGCGAGGGGATCCAGATCCTGTCGCCCGACTGGCGCTACGTGTACGTGAACGACGCGGTGGCGGCGCACGGGCGCAAGGCGCGCTACGAGCTGCTCGGGCGCACGATGTTCGAGTGTTATCCGGGGATCGAGCGCACCGCGGTGTTCTCGGTGCTGCAGACGTGCATGCGAGAGCGGCGCATCGAGCACATCGAGAACGAGTTCACGTACGACAGCGGGCAGCGCGCGTGGTTCGAGCTGCGAATCCAGCCCTGCACCGAGGGCTTGATCGTGCTCTCGCTCGATATCACCGAGCGCAAGCGGCTGGAGGCGAGCGTGCGCCAGGACGACAAGCTGCGCGCGCTGGGCCAGATGGCAGCCGGCATCGCGCACGATCTGAAGAACATCCTGAACCCCATCGCGCTGCAGCTGCAGCTGTTGCGCAACCATGTGGGCGGCACCGGCATCGCCGTGGACACGTTCGACGCGCTGGCGACGATCGAGGAGGCGATCCGCGCCGGCAGCGACACGGTGGAGAGCCTGCGCCGGTTCAGCCGCAAGGACGCCGACCGCACGCCGGAGCCGGGCGACGTGAACCGCTATGCGGACCTTGCGCTCGAGATCTGCCGGCCGAAGATGCGCGAGCACGCCGGGGTGACGGTCGCGCGCGAGCGCCAGGCGGCGCCCGAGGTGCTGGTCCGCGGCTCGGAGATGGTGACGGCGATCGTGAACCTCCTGGTCAACGCGGTCGATGCGCTGCCGGCCAGCGGCCGCGTGGTGCTGCGCACCGGCGCCGGGCGCAGCGAGCGCGGGGCCGGCGAGGTCGTCGC
>DATIPJ010000244.1:0-3114 GCA_035472155.1 Kofleriaceae bacterium | reverse complement strand
CCGCGGATCTGCCAGCCGACGTGCAGATTGTAGAGCGGAAGACCGGGGGCCAGGCGATCGAGGAACCACAACCGCTGCTGACCGGCCGACAGCGGCACCAGGCGATGCTCGTCGCCGGCGGGCGCCGCCACCGGCGCGGGCGCAACGGGCGCGCTCGGCGCGCGGGCGATCACAGCGAGGAGATGGCGAACCAGAGCCTCGGGGGTCGGGTGCTCGAACGCCAGCGTCGCCGGCAGGGTCAGCTGCAATCGCTTGCTGAGCGCATTGCGCAGCTCGATCGCCATCAGCGAATCGAGGCCGGCGTCGGACAGCCTGCGGTCGAACGCGAGCGCGCCCGCATCGCTCACCGACAGGGCGCGGGCGATCTCCTCGCGCACGGCATCGCGGATCATCTGCTCGCGGCGCGCGGGATCCGCCGCGGCGAGCGATGGCGCGGCCGGTATCGCGCTGGGCGCGCCGGGCCGGGGCGCGCGCACGAGCGACCGCCAGACCGCGGGCACCGCGCCGCCGAGCGCCCGGGCGACGGCGCGCAGATCGAGGCCGGCGACCACGAGCTGCGCCTCGGGGCGCGCCATCGCGTGCTCGAGCAGACCGAGGCCGCGCGCCGGCGACAGCGCGATGACGCCCTGGCTGGCGACGCGGGCGCGGTGCGCGGTATCGAGCGAGGCGGCCATTCCGACCTCGGACCACGGTCCCCACGCGAGGCTCTGCGCGGGGAGCCCCGCCGCCACGCGCCACGACGCCAGCGCGTCGAGGTAGGCGTTGGCCGCCGCGTACGGGCCCTGCCCCGCCGCGCCGAGCGTCCCGGTCAGCGACGAGAACATCACGAAGAAGTCGAGCTCGAGCCGCTCGGTCGCGCGATGCAGGTTCCACGCGCCGTGCGCCTTGGGGGCCATGACCCGGGCGATCCGCGCGGGCGTCTGCTCGCCAAGCACGCCGTCGTCGAGCACGCCCGCGGCGTGGACGACGCCGCGCAGCCGATGGTGCGCAGCGATCGCGGCGATCGCAGCGTCGACCGCGGCCGGGTCGGCGACGTCGACCGCCGCCACGGTCACCCGGGCGCCGAGCGCCTCGAGGGCAGCGACCGCGTCGCGCGCTCCCGGCGTGTCGAGACCGCGCCGTCCGGTCAGCACGAGCTGAGGCACACCGCGAACCGCGAGCCAGCGCGCGACGGTCAGGCCGAGCCCGCCGAGCCCGCCGGCGACCAGCACGGCACCCTCGGCGCGCACCGGCACCGCCTCGCCTTCGAGGCGCGCGGCGCGCACCAGGCGAGCGACGTGGCGGCGCCCGGCGCGCCACGCGATCTGCGGTTCGTCGTCGGAGGCCGCCAGCTCGCGCGCGATCGCATCGGCGGCGTGATCGAAGGACTCGAGGTCGATCAGCGTGCAGCGCAGCTCGGGCCGCTCGTGCCAGACGGTGCGGCCGAGGCCCCACGCGGCCGCCGCGGCGGGGCAGCGGCTCGCGTGCTCGCCGACGGCGACGGCGCCCGCGGTGAGCCACCACAGCCGTGGCGGCTGGGCCTGCGACGCGACCCGGTCGACGACGGCGAGCGCCGCGGTGGCGATCTGGCGCGCGCGCTCGCCATCGTGGGCGAGCCCGCCCGCGGGGGCGGCCGCGCGGCGGGGCGAGGCGGCGCTCCACGCGCAGACGATGTGGTCCGCGGGCAGCGCGTCCGCCACGGCGTCGGCGGTCACGCAGGCGTGGCTGACCTGCGCGGCGCGCAGCGCGGCGACCAGCGCCGCGGTGGCCTCGTCGTCGCTCGCCTCGCTGACCACCAGCCAGCGACCGGAGAGCAGTGATGGTGACGCCGCCGCCGCGGGCGACCACTGGAGCTGCCACACCAGCTGGCGGACCAGCTGGTCGCGGGCCGCGTGCGCAGCGGCCTGGCCGGCCAGCGCGGTGGCAGGGCGGAACCGCAGCGCCGACAGCTCGGCGATCGGTGCGCCGCCGCGGTCCACCACGGTGATGTCGACGGTCAGATCACGCGCGGGGTCGACGCTGCCGGCCGCGCTCTCGCTGTCCGTGATCCGGACATGTACGACGGCCTCGCGATGCCCCGGCTCGTGGATCACGAAGCGGCCGAGCTCGAACGGCACCCATGCCACCGCGCGGGTCGCAGGGGCGACGACCTTGACGACCTGGAGCGCGGCGTCGAGCAACGCGGGATGGCCGCCGTAGCCGCGGGTATCGGCGTCGTCGGGCAAACGAAGGTCACCGAGCGCCTCGCGCGCACCCACCGCCAGCGCCTGGATCCCGCGAAACATCGGCCCGTAGCCGAACCCGGCCGCGGCAAAGTCCTCGTAGACGGCGGCGACATCGACCGGCGTGGCGCAGCGTGCGCGCAGCGCTGCCACGTCGACGGCTGCCGCGCCGGCGTGGCACGGCGCGATCTCGGCGCTGGCGTGCAGCGTCCACGCGGGGCCGGGTGCGTCGACCGGCTGGCTGTAGACCTGCGCGCGCGTTCCCGCCTCGGTGAGGACGACCTGGACGCGGCGAGGACTGCCGGCCTCGAACGCGATCGGCGCCTGCAGGACCAGGCGGGTCACCTCGGGCGTGTCCTCGAGGTGGTGCTCGGCGGCGGCGCGCACCAGCTCGGCGATCGCCGTACCGGGCACGATCACCCGCTCGCCGAGGCGATGATCGGCGAGCCACGGCTGGGTGGCGAGCGAGAGCGCCGCTTCGTACACCGCATCGACCCCGGCCGCGGTGACCCGAGCCCCGAGGAGAGGGTGGCCGAGGGATGGTTCGTGTACCCGCTGGGGGGTGGCGTCGATCCAGTAGCGCTCGCGCTGCCAGGGATAGGTGGGCAGCGCGACGCGGCGCCCGCCATCGGGGAACACCGCCGACCACGCGATCGCCCGGCCCTGGGTGTGGCACCGGCCGAGCGCGTTGAGCGCCGCGACCTCGTCGGCCAGCTCCGGCCGCAGCGAGGCGATCAGCGCCGGCTCGGCCGCCCCCGCGGGCAAGCACGCCGGGACCAGCCCGACCAGCGTGGGCCGCGGACCGATCTCGAGATAGCTATCCACCCCGCGCGCGTGGAGCGCGCCCACGCTGTCGCCGAACCGTACTGCCTCGCGGACGTGACGCACCCAGTAGTCCGCCGTCGTGATGTCG
>DATIPJ010000243.1:0-11294 GCA_035472155.1 Kofleriaceae bacterium | reverse complement strand
CGTCGAAATCCGTCCCACGACCGCTGGGGTTTCAATCTAGGCGCCGAATCAACGCTCGCGGCATCGATGGCCCGCGCGCTCGCCCGCGCGCCGGCGTGCTTCGCTGAACACCTGTCTGGCGCCTTGACGCGATCTTGATCTGGTGTCGCGGCCGTCTTGATGCGTTCTTGATCTGCTGTCGCAGCGCGCGCCGCGCTTCGTCGGCGAACGTGCGGTGGTTTCGAGCGCTTGCGAACACACTGCAAACGTGGCCGACGTCGAATAGCAAGCTGTGGACCCGTTAGCGCACACACGATCTCGTTCGCACCTTGATCGCATGGGGCAATTCCTTTCAGACCATCCTGGGTGGATCACGGCAGCGGCCAGCGTGCTGGTTGGACTGCTGGTGATCTGGCGATCCAACGTATTGCGCTACATTCCCAATAACCGGATCGGTGTTGTCGAGAAGCTATGGAGTCTGCGCGGGTCCGTGAAACAAGGCTTCATCGCGCTCGACGGCGAGGCGGGCTTCCAGCCCGAGGTGCTGCGCGGTGGCTGGCACCTGATGTTTCCGTTCCAGTACCGCGTGCATGTCGTCCCGCTGGTGACCATCCCGCAGGGCAAGATCGGCTACGTGTTCGCGCGCGATGGCGAGCCGCTGCTGCCGACGCAGGCGCTGGCGTCCAACGCCGCGGCGCGCGACTTCACCGACGTCGCCGGGTTCCTCACGACCGGCCAGCGCGGCCCGCAGCGCCGGATCCTGCGCGAGGGCACGTACGCGATCAACCTCGCGCAGTTCATCGTGCTCGCCGAGGACAACGTGCACTACCTGCCGCTGAGCGTCGATGACCTCGCGATGTTCAGGAACATGGCGGCAGCGGTGCAGGCACGCGGCGGCTTCTCGCCGGTCGTGATCACCAGCGACCTGGTCGGCATCGTGACCGTGCACGACGGCCCGTCGCTGCCGCAGGGCGAGATCATCGCCCCGACGGTCGGCGAGGACGACCCTGCGCTGCACCACAACAGCTTTCAGGACCCGGAGCAGTTCCTGGCGGCGGGCGGCATGCGCGGCCGCCAGCTCCAGGTCCTCGTCGAGGGCACGTACTACATCAACCGGCTGTTCGCGACGGTGGAGACGCTCCCCAAGACCGTCGTCGAGGTCGGCCACGTCGGCGTGGTCGTCTCGTACACCGGCGCGACCGGCAAGGACCTGTCGGGCGACACCTATCGCCACGGCGAGCTGGTGCGCAACGGCGAGCGCGGCGTGTGGAGCGAGCCGCTGCTGCCGGGCAAGTACGCGTTCAACACCTACGCCGGGCGCGTGCTGATGGTGCCGACCACCAATTTCATCTTGAAGTGGATCCACAGCGAGGCCGGCAGCCACGGCTTCGACGAGAACCTCGCCGAGGTCGCGCTGATCACCAAGGACGCCTTCGAGCCGAGCCTGCCGCTGTCGGTCGTCGTGCACATCGACTACAAGAAGGCGCCGCTCGTCATCCAGCAGTTCGGCGACGTCAAGAAGCTCGTCGAGCAGACGCTCGACCCGATGGTGTCGGCGTACTTCAAGAACGTCGGCCAGACGCGCACGCTGATCCAGCTCCTGCAGGACCGCTCTGCGATCCAGGACCTGTCGTCGGAGCAGATGAAGGTCAAGTTCGCGAACTACCACCTCGAGCTGCGCGAGGTGCTGATCGGCACGCCGACCAGCCAGAAGGGCGACCACGAGATCGAGCAGATCTTGACCCAGCTGCGCGCGCGGCAGATCGCCGAGGAGCAGGTCGGGACCTACAGCCAGCAGGAGAAGGCCGCGGCCAAGGAGCGCGAGCTGCGCGAGGCCGAGGCGCGGGCACGCACGCAGCAGGCGCTGACCGAGTCGGAGCTGTCGATCACGATCCAGTCCAACGAGGGCAAGGCCGAGTACCAGCGCTCGGTGCAGCACGCCGCGCAGATCCGCGCGCTCGCCGAGGCGGAGGCCGAGAAGACCAGGCTGCTCGGCACCGGCGAGGCGCAGCGCATCAAGTCGCTCGCCGAGGCCGAGGCCGAGAAGGCCGCACGGGTCGGCATCGCGCAGGCGATGGCGATCGAGGAGCAGGTCCGCGCCTCCGGCGGCGCCCAGCTCCAGCTCACCCGCCAGGTCCTCGAGCGGTTCTCCGAGGCCGTCGAGCTCGGGCGGATCGACGTCGTCCCCAAGGTCGTCATCGGCGGCGGCGCGGGCCCCGGCGGCGTCGGTAGCTCGGGCAGCGCCTTCGAGGCCTTGCTCGGTCTTCTGCTGTCGGACCGCTTCGCCGACAGGGCCCAGCCGGCCGCCGAGCCGCGCGACCCGCGCATGGACCGCGCGCGCGACGCGATCCGCGACGGCCTGATGAACAGCCTCGGCAGCGGCAGCGGCAACGGCAACGGCAACGGCACGCACTGACGCCGCGCCGCGATCAGCGCTCGGCGCCGCGGGTGATCGGAACAGCCTCGGCAGCGGCAGCGGCAGCGGAACGCACGGACGCCGCGCCGCGGTCAGCGCTCGGCGCCGGATCGGGGGCTCACGCTCTCACGCGTCGGCGATCGGCGCGCCACCGATGATCGCGCGCGCCACCCGCATGCCATCGAGCGCGGCGGACACGATGCCGCCTGCGTAGCCTGCGCCCTCGGCGCATGGGTAGAGCCCGGCCAGGTCGGGTGACTCGAGCCGGGCCGGGTCGCGCGGCACGCGCACCGGCGACGACGTGCGCGACTCCACGCCGACCAGCACGGCTTCGTCGGTGAGGTAGCCCCGCATCTGGCGATCGAATGCCGCGAGTGCCTCGCGCAGACGCGCCGCGAGCGGAAGGCCCGTGGCCTCGAGCACGGCGGCCACGTCGCCGGCGGCGAGCCCGGGTTGATAGCTCGTCGCCGGTACGGTCGACGACGCGCGGCCGCGCGCGAAGTCGGTCGCACGGGTCGCCGGCGCGCGCAGCTCACCGCCGCCCGCCAGCGCCGCGGCGCGCTCGAGCCGGTGCTGCAGCTGGACGCCGCCGAGCGGCAGCGGCAGGCCAAGCCGCTCGAGGTCGGCGACGTCGATCGCGACCACGAGGCCCGAGTTGGCGTACGGCGAATCGCGGCGCGACAGGCTCATGCCATTCACCACCACCGCATCGGGCTCGGTCGCGGCCGGCACGATCCAGCCGCCCGGGCACATGCAGAACGAGAACGCGCCGCGCCGATCGTCGGGCGTGAATGCGAGCTTGTACGCCGCCGCCGGCAGCGCCGCATGTCCGGCCGCGCGCCCGTACTGGATGCGATCGATCAGCGGTTGCGGGTGCTCGATGCGCACGCCCATCGCGAACGGCTTGGCCTCGAGCCGCACGCCGGCGCGCGCGAGCATCGCGGGGACATCGCGCGCCGAGTGTCCGGTCGCGATCACCACCGCGCGGCCGGTCACCTCGCCGCCGTCGGCGAGACGCACGCCGATCGCGCGCCCGCCGTGCACCACGAGCTCCACCGCGCGCGCCCCGAACCGCACGCTACTGCCCGCGCGCTCGAGCGTCTCGCGCAGCGCCGTGATCACCTTGGGCAGCTTGTTCGAGCCGATGTGCGGTCGCGCATCGACGAGGATCTCGTGCGGCGCGCCGTGGATCGCGAGGACCTCGATCACGTCGCGCACGTCGCCGCGCTTGTGCGACCGCGTGTAGAGCTTTCCGTCGGAGTACGTCCCTGCCCCCCCCTCCCCGAAGCAGTAATTCGAGTCCGGGTCGACCCGCCCGTGCTGCGTGAGCCCCTTCAGGTCACGCCGGCGCGCCTGCACGGGCTTGCCGCGATCGACGATCACCGACGCCACCCCTGCGCGCGCCAGCTCGTAGGCGCAGAACAACCCGGCCGGTCCACCGCCGACGATGATCACGGGCCGCCCGGCGACCTCGCGCACCGGCGCACCGCCGAGCGGCGCCTCCGAGCGCACGCCGACCACCATGTGAAACCGCACGCGGCCGCGCCGCGCATCGAGCGATCGCTTGCGGACCTCGAGCGGCGGCAGCTCCGCGGGCGCCCCGCCCAGCTGCGCGGCCAGCTTCTGCGCCACCAGCGCCGCCTCGTCGCCCGAGCGCCCCAGCTCGTCGAGATCGATCTCGACCGTGAAGTCATCCTCGGGGGCAAGCCGCATCGGTCCACATCGTAGCGGAATGCGCCAGGTTCGGCGCTGTTCGGGCTCCGGCTCGTCCCGTGGAGGCTCGACGGTCAGTTGATGTGCCCGTCGTCGTCACCCGCCTCGTCGTCGTCGCCGGTGTCGTCGTCGGTCGACGCCACCTCCTTGTAGCTCGCGAGCCAGCTCTTGGCGGCGGTTTCCTGCCACCCCCACGCCTCGCCGAGCACATGGATCATGCCGCCGATCAATCGCTTGTCGCGCGGCGGCGCCTGCAGCAGCTCCCACTTCACGTGCGGATTCGCGTGCCGCAGCATTCGATCGAAGAGCGCGATCGTCGCATCGTCGAGGGGGCCGTCCAGCAGCGCGGCCACCGACGTCTCGAGCAACCGTGCATCGGGGTCGAGCAGATCCTGCCCTCCCGGGCGCGCCCGATCGATCGCCGCGTGCGCCGCACGCACGATCGCCGCCCGCGCCCCGCCAAGCTTGCGGCGCCCCGCCTCCACCACCAGTGCTGGCCGCCCGACGACATGCGGCTCGCCGATCCAGCGCACCAGCTCGCCATCCGATAGCCGACGCGCCGTGCGGCGATCGAACGCCGGCGCCGGCGGCATCGGATGCCCCGCGGCGTCGAGGAGCGCGTGCGCCCGTGCGCGAACATCGGGCTCCGCGAGCCGCGTGAGCCAGACCAGATCGGCGGCATCGGCCAGCCTCGGCAGCCGCGCCACGATCGTGAGCACGATCCGCAGATTGCGGATCGCCTCATCATGGTCGTAGCCCGGGTCGCGGAGCGCCGCATGCACGCGCGCCCGCAGCGCGGCGGCCGTATCGCCCTCCGGCGCCTCGCCACTCGCAATCACCAGCGCGGCTCGCCGCGCGAGCATCGCCACGCCGCCCGGATCCAGCTCGAGCTCCAGCTCGAGCAGTCGCTGTCGCGCCGCCGCCCTGCGCTCGCCGGGCAGCGCGCGCGCCAGGGCGCCATACGCCAGATGCATCTCGGCTGCGTACTCGTCGTCATCGGCCTGGTCGATCGAGCGCGCGATCGCCTCGAGCACGCCCTCGTCGATCGCCGCGCGGTCCCCGGCCGCGTCGACGCACGCCACCAGCGCCGCCGCTGCGGCCGCCCGCGGCTCGTCGTTGTACCGCCCGGGCGCGCCGATCAGCTTCGATAGCGCCGGGATCGCAGCCGGATCGCCGATCGCGCCGAGCGCCGCCGCGCTCGCCGCCAGCAGCTCCTCCTTGCCCACTGCATCCAGCGCGCTCGCGATGCGCGTCACCTCGAGGATCCGGATCAGCGCCGGCACGCTCTCGCGATCGCGAAGCGCCCCGAGCACCGAGGCCACGGCGATCCGCCGGCTCTCGTACTTGTGCGCGACATCGAGCACCGGCCGCAGTGCCGCCGCCGCTCGCGGATCGAGCGCTCCCCCGCGCGCCCGCGCCGTGAGCAGCTCGCCGGCGTAGGTGGTGAGATCGCGGCTGCGCGCCCGCACCTCGTCGCGGTCATGGGCTACCCGCTCACCATCGGCCTCGTCGTCCTCCCCGTCGCCGTCATCGTCATCGCCGTCATCGCCGTCATCGCCGTCCCCGTCGTCAGCGTCCAATCTGTGCTCATCCCGCTCGTCGCCCTCCCCGTCGTCGTCGCCCTCGTCGTCATCGCCGTCCTCGTCATCGTCATCGTCGTCGGCGCCAGCGTCCAATCCGTGCTCATCCCGCTCGTCGTCACCCCCGTCGTCGTCATCCCTGTCGTCGTCATTGCCGTCGCCATCGCCGTCGTTGCCATCCCCTTCGTCGTCATTCCCGTCGCCATCGCCGTCGTCGCCAGCCCCTTCGTCGTCATTCCCGTCGCCATCGCCATCGTCGCCGCCAGCTTCCAATCCGTGCTCGCCCTGCTCGTCATCGCCGTCATCGCGGCCGAGATCGCCACCCTCGGCGATCCCCTGCTCGTTGTCATCCTCGTCCCAATCTCTGTCCTCAACGCGATCGTCGAGATTCCACCCATCGTCATCGTCTTCGTCGCCATCGCCCTTGTCGTCTCGATTGCGGTCGAGGGTCGCGTCGAGCGTCTCGTTGGCGGTGGCATCCGCCGTGTCGAGCTCGTCCCCGCGCAGGGGTTGACGCTCGGTCTCTGGCGACTCCTCGCTTCGCGTGACCAGCTCGACCGCGAGCTCGCGAAGCATCTGAGCCACCTCGTCGTTCGACCACTCCGTCTGTGCGGCGATCCACGCATCGACCGCGCTCTCTCCACCCGCGCGGTGGGCTGCGAGCAGTGGATTGCCGCCGAGGACGAATGGCTCCGCGCTATCGCCTACAAGACCGCCGTACTTCTGCGCCATCGTCGCGCCGCGGAAGGATGCATGCACGACGGGGACCACCTCGTCGAGCTTGCTCGCGATCCACAGCAAGTGATGGATCTGCTCGGCCGGCGAGCACGGGACGGCGAACCGATCGACCCACAGGTGCGCTGCATGGTGGCGCTGATCGACGGTCACCGCCGCATTGCGATAGCGGCCGCCGTACGGCGCGAGCCACATCGCATGAAAGCCGACCAGCACCGTGCTCTCGCCCGGCGTCCAGGGCCCCGCAAGCTTGACGGCGATGCCGACATCTTCCCAATCGAACATGTCGAGGATCGCCGGGTAGTTGTCGACGGGAAATCGAACTCTTATCGCTTGCGGCGGCGGCCCATGCGACCACGCCGCGCGCTCGTTGTCGTCGTTGTCGTCGTCGTCGTCGTCGTCGTCATCGTCATCGTCATCGTCATCGTCGTCGTCATCGTCATCGTCGTCGGCATCGTCATCGGCAGCGCCAGCGATGGCATCGTCGTCGTGTTCGTCGTCGTGTTCGTCGTCGTCGTCGCGAGCGACTTCCTCCTCGTCTTCCTCGGGCAGGCGGGTGGCGGTCTGGAAGAACCATGCCTCGTCGATCCCGTGAACCGATGCGCCTTCGATCACCTGTCGCTGGGCATCGAGCGCTGCACCGGCGTCGGGAGGCGCCCAGGGGATCCCCACCAGACGCATCGCGGATTCACAGTCGTCGGGCAGATCGGCGACGAGGTGATCGGGGTCGGAGACGAGCGGCGCGAGCTGATAGATCAGCTCGACGAGCCCCGCGCGATCGACGGGCGTCGCCAGCCGGAGCACCATGAAGGCGAACGCGGGATCGCCGGCGGATGCCTCCATGCCATGGACGCGGACCGGCATCAGTTGCCTTCCCGCCGGTTGCGCCAGTCGCGAAACAGCGCCTTGAACTCGGGCCAGTCGAGCAGCGGGCCCAGATCGCGGTCGGTCTCGATCCGGACCAGGTGCTCGTAGTCGTGCTCGATGGCGAGCTTGACCTGCTCGAAGGCACGCGCGTGGTCGTGGACCGCCGCGTAGGCGCAGGCCATCGCGTGGTAGAGCGTCGGGTTCTCGTGCGCGACCGGCCGTGCGCGGTCGGCGATCCGCACGGCCGCGTCGTAGGCACCCGCGGCATGGGTGAGGACGCACGCGTTGTTGAGCGCGCGCAGATGGTTCATGCGGTCGTCGCCCTCGTCGGGAATCGGCAGCGCGAGCAGACGGTCGTACAGCGACAGCGCCGCCTCGCGCTGGGTCGCCTCGAGCGCGCGCTGCCCGAGCGTCGACAGGAGCTGCGCATCGTCGGGCAGATGCATCACGAGCGGGCCCAGCTTCTCGGGCGCGCGCGCAAGGATGGCGCGGCCCAGCTGCTCGAGGAGCTCGTGCGTGACATCGCCGAACGTGGCGATCGCGGCCCCGCCGCCACCGGCGGGCGTGGTCGCTCCGCCGAGGATCTGCGCCGGCAACGCCGACGCGAGCGCGTGATCGACGGCCTCGGCGAATCGCGGGTGCGAGAGGGCGGCCAGTCGCAGCGCCGCGCGGATGCGCACCTCGGGCGCGAAACCCGCGAGCCATGCGAAGAGCTCGTCGGCGCGGGCCGGCTCGCCGGCGCGATCGGCATCGATCAGCAGCAGCGCATGCGTGAGCTGCAGGTCGGGGTCGGCCGGCGCGAGCCGCAGCCCACGAGCGGTCATCGCGAGCGCAGCGGCGATGCGCCGCGGATCGGGCACAGCGTCTTCGTCGTCGAGCGACGCGGCATCGGCATCGCCATCGGCATCGGCATCGGCCTCGCCATCAGCATCGCCATCGCCATCGCCATCCGTATCCACGTCGAGATCGGCGAGACGATGATCGTCGTCAAAACCGCCATCGCCATCCCCATCGCCATCCCCATCCCCATGGTCCTGCTGGTCGGCGGTGACACGATCGTCGCCGTGGCCGGCGTCGGCGTCGGCGTCACCACGAGCCGCCGCAGCGGCGCGGCGGGCGTGGTCCTCTTCGAGAATGCGCCGAGTTTCCTCCGCGTCGACCACGCCGCGCACGTCGGTGGCGCTGCCGTCCTGGCCGCGGATGATGCTCGGCGTGACCACGATCGTGAGGGCTGGCCAGGCGGTGAAGCGGTACGTGCCGGCGAGGTTGTCGCGCAGCGCGGCTTCGATCTCGGCGGCCAGCTCCTGCGTGATCTCGAGGACGAGGTCGCGGCCCTCGATGCGGTAGCCGGGCGCCTCGCGCGGCACGATGCGCAGCGCGGCGTCGCGGCCTCGCAGCTCGTACTCGCGCCGATGGCGCGTGCGACCGCGCATCGCGCGCGGCAGAGTCGCCGCGTAGAGTGCGCCGAGCTCGATCCGGAGCCGGCCGTGCTCGGCGGAGAAAGCCAGCTCCCCGGCGAACGTGAGGTCCTCCGACGAGCCCTCGCGATCGATCCTCTCGCGCACCAGCGCCGCGGTGGCCGGGTCGTCGAGCACCGAGCGGCGTGCGAGGTCGGTGAGCAGGAACGGAATGCGCTGCCCGAGGATGTCGATCAGGCCGCCGGTCGACCACTCCTGGATCACGCGGTATTCGTCGTCGGTGATTCCCACGATCTGGACGAACCGCGCCTTGCCGAACTGCGATTCGATGTCGCCGAGCTCGGGATCGTCGGCGAAGCACACCGCCGTGATCTGGGTATCGTGGTCGAGAGCGATCGGACCGTTGAGGCCCATCTTGTGCCCGGCCGCGAATGCGTTGCCCGTGCTGAACACGTAACGCGCGAGGTTCTGCAGGAAGTTGAGCGCCCAGGTCGGCGGCTGCGCATCGTCGGCCCCGCGCGCGAGGCGCAGCGTGAGCTCGAAACCATAGCCGCTCTCCTCGGGGTCGTCGCTCTCCTTGCGGAACAGCTCGGTGAAGCCGTACGTCACGAAGTGCCAGTGCGGCGCCGGATCGGCGCGCGTGAACACCGAGATGCCGGGGATGGGGTCATCGCCGCCGAATCCGTAGGGACGCACGGTGCCATAGTGCAGCGGCTCGGTGTCGCCGTAGAGCGGCGCGAGCGCGCGATCGATGGCATCCCAGCCCGATGCGCCATCGGCGGCGTCATCGGCGTCATCGGCGTCATCGGCGTCGGCGGCGTCATCGGCGTCATCGGCGTCGTCGGCGTCGTCGGCGTCATCGGCGTCGTCGGCGTCGTCGGCGTCGTCAGGCCCGCCACCGCGGTCGTCGAGGACAGCGCTCGGCTTGAGCAGCACGCCTTCGAAGTCGTCGCCGCGCATGAGGCTTCCGACCAGTACGGCCTCGAGCTCCGGTGACAGCTCGGCAGCGACCCGCGGTAGCGCCACGGCGCGCTCGTCCTCGATGGCGTCGCGCAGCTCGTCGATCGCGGCGATCTGGGCGCGCTGCGTGCGATCGAGGCGCGCCAGCAGCGCGCGATGGGCGACGCCATCGTCGAGCCACTGCCACGCGAGCTGCGGCCAGCGCTCGGGCGGCGTGCGCACGAGCTCGGCATCGCGACGGGCGCGGTGCGCTGCATCGGCCTCGGCGCGGCGGTCGGTCTCCGCCTTGCGCAGATCGGCGCGCCGCGGATCGAGGTCGAGCGCGCGGAACGCCTCGAGCCACGCGCGCACGTCACGGATCGTGCCCAGCTCGTTGCGGCCGGCGCGCAGCTCCTCGATGAGGCGCGCGGCATCGCGCACCAGCCGCGCCGCGTGCTGTCGGCCGATCTCGAGGTAGCGAGCGAGCTCCGGCTCGTCGAAGAGGAACGACCGCCACATCGCGTAGAGGGCCGTGGGGATGAACCGGTCGCAGGCCTCGTACCGCGCCTGGAGCTGGTCGGCCGGGATGACCTGGTTGAGCGCCGGATCGAACAGCGACGGCACGTCGGACAGCTCGGTGAGGCCGTCGTTGCGAAGGAGCGCACAGATCCACCGCGAGCGGTAGAAGAAGAACTCGGTGTCGCGCCGCCGCGGCTCGAGCACGACCAGCTCGGGCGCCTTCTCATCGATCGCGAACTGCCATGTGGGCGCGACCTTGCCGTCGAGCGCGGCCAGCCCCGAGGCGTACACCTCGTCGGCGATCGCGCCCGCCTCGCCAGCCTTGAGCAGCGACGCGAGATACACGAGGCTGTCGAGCGAGTCGGCGCACACGCCGGAGAACGCGGCGTTCTCGTGATCGTAGTGCAGCACCTGGCGCTGGGTGTCCCACGGGTGGATCTCGAGGTGATAGGTATCGCCGTTGTTCTGCGAGGCGATCTCGAACACGCCGCAGAACGCCTCGACGAGATCGCTGCCCAGATACGCTTGCTGGTTGCGCCGGATCATCAGCTCGAACAAGTTGTGCGAGCCGACATCGGGGCGCAGATCGGTATCCAGCCGCAGCTCGGTGAACGTCGATGGAACGCGGCCGCCGGCAAGCTCGAGCAGGCGCTTCACCTCGAGCGGCAACGGCGCGCCGTAGTTCTGGCGGAACGCATCAGCATCGCCGGGCTCGCCGAGCAGCGCCAGCGCCTCTGCGTCGTCGATGCCGTGGTCGGCCATATCGTATTCGAAGGCAGCGATGTCCTCGGGCTCGTCGCCATGGCCGCCATTGCCATGGCCGCCATTGCCATGACCACCATTGCCATTGCCACCATTGCCATTACCATTGCCATTCCCACCATTGCCATTCCCACCATTGCCGTGGCTGCCGTGCCGATGGTGAGCGCCGCCGTTGCCATGGCGTGCTCCGCCGCCGTTGGCGCCATGGCCATTCCCGCCATTCGCGTACCCGCCGTTGCCACCGCCGCCGCCATTGCCACCATTGCCGCCGTTGCCGCCATTGCCGCGGTGGGCGCGAGCGGACGGGTCGCGCCGCTCGATGTCGTCGCGCTTGTCGCCCCGCTCCCCGACATCGCCGCGCTCTCC
>DATIPJ010000242.1:0-10382 GCA_035472155.1 Kofleriaceae bacterium | reverse complement strand
CGGATCATGGACCGGTCACCGGTCGACGAGGCCTATCGCCAGCTCGGCATCGGCGACGCCCCGGGCACGCTGCGCGACATGGTCGAGAAGATCGCGACGCTGCCGCTCGAGTTCTCGCCCGGCACGCGCTGGGGCTACTCGTCGGCGACGGACGTGCTGGGCCACCTGGTCGAGGTGCTCTCCGGCCAGAGCTTCGACGAGTTCTTGCGCACGCAGATCTTCGAGCCGCTCGGCATGACCGACACGAGCTTCATCGTCCCCGCCGACAAGATCGCGCGGTTCGCCGCCAACTACACGCGCTTGCCGGGCAGCACCGAGGCGACCCTGATGGACGATCCGATGGACAGCCCGTACATCCGGCCCAAGACCTGGTTCTCGGGCGGCGGTGGCCTGGTGTCGACGGCGAGCGATTACTTCCGGTTCGCCGAGATGATGCGCCGCGGCGGTGAGCTCGACGGCAAGCGCATCCTTGGTCCGCGGACGATCGCCTACATGACGATGAATCATCTGCCCGACGGGTGCGACCTCGCCAGCCTGGCGACCGCGGGCTCGTTCAGCGAGACGCGCTACGAGGGCATCGGCTTCGGCCTGGGCATGTACGTGGTCCTCGATCCGGTGCGCGCGCAGGTCCCGAGCTCGCCGGGCGAGTACGGCTGGGGCGGCATGGCATCCACCGCGTTCTGGGTCGACCCGGCCGACGATCTCGTGGTCGTGTTCCTGACCCAGCTGGTGCCCTCGACGACGTTTGACTTCCGCGGGCAGCTCAAGGCGATCGTGCGTGGCGCGATCGTCGACTGAGATCGATCCTGCCTCAGGCGGCGGGCGAGAACGTCTCGCGCAGCATCGCGAGCACGCGCTCCCAGTGGCGCTCCGCCGCCTCGGCGTTGTAGGGCGGTAGGTCCGGCACCGCGAAGCCGTGCATGACACCGGGGTAGAGCTCGATCTGGTGCGGCACGCCCGCCTCGGCGAGCGCCGCGGCCAGCTTCTGGGTGACCTCGGGCGTGTGTGCGCGGTCGATCTCGGAATGCCCGATGTACACGCGGGCGCGCAGCTGCTTGGCGATCATCTCCGGCGCCTCGGGCGCGGTCACGAACCGGCCGCCGTGGATCGACGCCGCCGCGACGATGCGCTCGGGGAAGCTGCACGCCGCGAGCATCGCGAGCCCGCCGCCCATGCAGTAGCCCACGCACGCGACCCGGCGCGCGCGGTCGGTCACGTCGGGCTGCGCGCCGAGGTGATCGAGGAACGCCGCGACGTCGCGCATCGCATTCTCGGGCGTCACCGCCATGATGATCTTCATCAGGCGCTCCATCTCGGGGCTCTGGCCGCCGGCGAACACCGTCTTGGGATCGAATGGCTCGAACGGGCCGGTTCGCCAGAACATGTTCGGCAGCAGCACGTGGTAGCCGTGCGAGGCCAGCCGGTCGGCCATCTCGAACAGCGCCGGGCGCAGGCCGAGCCCGTCCTGGAAGAACAGGACCGGCGGCACCGTGCCGGCGCCGCTCGGCCGCGCGACGTACGCATCGACGACGCCATGCTCCATCGGGATCGATATCTTCGTTCCGGTCGGCATCGCGGCATCGTACTGCGACTGCGGGCGGTCGGCGACCTCGCGGCGCCAGACCCCGGGCGATCGCTGATTGCGGTAGAGTCGCCCGGGATGGACGAGGCAACGCTGCGGTCATTGCTGGAGGCGCTGGTGGCGACGCCGGACAATGCCGCATTGCGGATCGCCGTCGTCCGCGGGCTCCACGGGGCGGGGGATGCGCGTGCGGCAGAGTACGCAGGGCCGCTGACTCCGGACAAGGTGCCGGCGAGCGATCGCGCCGTGATCGCCGAGGTGCTGCTGCGCGCCGGCGCACACGGTCGCGCGCTCGAGTTCGCCGACGGGCCGGATCCGGAGCTCGGGCTCGTCCGCGCCCGCGCGCTGCACGCCCAGGGCGAGCAGGCGGCCGCGCTCGCGGCGTACGAGGCCGCGGTGCGCGCCAACCCCACGCTCGAGGATCGCGACTTGCGCGCGCTGCTCGGGGCGCAGATCCGCGTGCACACCGGCGACGGCCCGCGCCTGCGCGTGGTGTCCAACGACGACACCGACCGCAGCGAGATCGATCGCTTGCTGCACCCTGCCGAGCCCGAGATCGGGTTCGCGGACGTCGGCGGGCTCGACGAGATCAAGGCCCAGATCGAGAAGCGGATCATCCTGCCGTTCCAGAAACCGGCGCTGTTCGCGAAGTTCAAGCGCAAGGCGGGCGGCGGGATCCTGCTCTACGGCCCGCCGGGCTGCGGCAAGACGCTGCTCGCGCGCGCGACCGCCGGGCAGTGCAAGGCGACGTTCCTCAACGTGGCGATCGAGGACGTGCTCGACATGTGGATCGGCGAGAGCGAGCGCAAGCTGCACGCGCTGTTCGAGAAGGCGCGCGCCGCGACGCCCGCGGTGATGTTCTTCGACGAGATCGAGGCGCTCGCCGGCAAGCGGCAGTACACGCGCGAGGCCACCTCTTCCAAGCTGGTCAGCCAGTTCCTCTCGGAGATGGATGGCTTCGTCAAGAACAACTCCGGCGTCTTGATCCTCGCCGCGTCGAACGTCCCGTGGGCGATCGACCCCGCGTTCCGGCGGCCCGGGCGGTTCGATCGCGTGCTGTTCGTGCCGCCGCCCGACCGCGTGGCGCGCGCGGCGATCCTCCAGATCCTGCTCGCCGGGCGGCCGACCGCGGGCGACATCGACCGCGCGGCGATCGCGGCGCGCACCTCGGGGTTCTCGGGCGCGGACCTCGAGAACCTCGTCGACACCGCGGCCGACCGCGCGATCGCCGCGTCGCTCGAGCGCAACGCCGAGGTGCCGATCGATCACGGCCACCTGCTCGCGGCGCTCACCGAGATCAAGCCGACCACGATCGAGTGGCTCACCACCGCGCGCAACTACGCGCGCTACTCCAACGAGGGCGGGCAGTACGACGAGGTGCTCGAGTTCCTCCGCCGCCACGGGAAGTCATGACCTACCAGATCGCCGACGAGCCCATCGAGACCTCGCTGCGCGCCTACGTGGTGCGCCCCAGCGCCCCGCTGCTCGCGATCATGGTCGGCGGCGCGTGGCTATCGTGGCCGTGGTTCGCGTTCAACGCGATCGCGATGGGCAGCCCGACCAAGCGCAAGGAGATCGCGCTGTGCATCGCGGCGTTCGTCGGCACCGCCGTGCTCGCGCAGCTGGTGATCACGCTCGCGCGCGCCGGCATCATCCCGCCCGGCACCGGCGAGCAGATCGCGCTGCTCGGCGTCACGACGTTCAAGCTGACGATCACCTACTACATCTCGGTGCTGCAGGAGCGCACGTTCCACGTCTACGAGTACTACGGCGGCCAGGTCCGCGCGTCGGGTGGCGTGCTCACCGCGGCGTACTGGCTGCGCGGGCTCGTGGTCGGCCTCAGCGACGACCCGCTGTGGATCATCATCGTCGCCGGAGGGATCTGATGGAGGAGCGCCAGGTCGCCGTGCTGCTCCAGCAGGCCGAGGCCCAGCGCCAGCTCGGCAACCACCGCCTCGCGACCGGCCTCGCCCAGCGCGCGCTGACCATCGATCCCGACCACGCCCAGGCCCACGCGACGCTGGCGTTCATCCTGCTCGATGCGCGGCGGCTCCGAGGTGCGGTGATCGAGGTCAAGGCCGCGCTCGCGCTCGACGGCAACGACCCCTACATCCACCACGTCGCGGCCGAGGTGCTGGTGGCGCAGCGCAAGCTCGAGGACGCCTGGGCCCACTGCCTGATCACGCTCGAGGGGCCGATCGTGACGCCCGCGGCGTACGTCCTCGCCGCGCGGATCGCAACGCTCAAGGGCGAGCCCGCGCGCGCCAAGGAGCTGCTGCTCGAGGCGCTCGCGGTCGACGCCGGCCACACCGACGCGCTCACCCAGCTGGCCAACCACGAGCTGCACGCCGGCGATGCCGCCCGCGCGGCGCACCTGATCGAGCAGGCGCTCACCGGCGATCCGTCCGATCGCCGCGCCCACGTGGTCGCCGGCTACATCGACCTCACACGCGGCGACGTCGCGTCCGCCGAGGAGCACGCGCGGTTCGTGCTCAACCAGAGCGCGGAGGACGACGGGGGCATGCGGCTGTGGACCGCGATCCAGGCCCGCCGCAGCTGGGCGCTCGGTGCGTGGTGGCGGTGGAACGCGTGGATGTCGCTCGGCGACGATCGCCGCCAGGTGGTGCTCCTGATCGGCGGCTTCGTCCTCGCGCGGCTGGCGATCATCATCGCCCATGCACTCGGGCTCGAGGCCACGGCGCGGTTCCTGTCGCTGGCCTGGCTGGGGCTATGCGCCTACACCTGGTTCGCACCGGAGCTGTTCCGGCGTATGCTCGCGCGCTCGCTCGGGACGGTGCGCCTCGATCCTGACTTCTGATCGTCGCTCGCGCTCCATCTCGTGAGAAGCTCGGAGCATGTCCGATCCCATCGAGGTGTTCCAGCGCGATGGCTACGTCATCTTCGAGCGCGCGATCGGTCGCTCCACGATCGAGGAGCTCGTCCAGGCGCTCGCTCGTTACGAGGCCGAGCGGCCGATGGGCCGCAACGCGTTCGAGGGCGAGCGCAGCCAGCGCGTGTACAGCCTGGCCGGCAAAGGCGAGCCATTTCTGCGTCTCGCCGAGCAGCGCGACGTGCTCTCGATGCTCGATCGCGTGCTGCTGCCGAACTACCTGCTGTCGACCGCGCAGTCGATCCGGCTCCACCCGGGCGAGAAGGCCCAGTCGTGGCACACCGATGACGCGTTCTATCTGTCGACGCGCCCGCACACGATGCCACTGGCGATCACCGTGATCTGGGCGATCGAGGACTTCACCATCGAGAACGGCGCGACCGAGGTCATCCCGGGCAGCCACCGCTGGGGGATGGAGCACCCCGACACCAGCGACTTCGAGCCGGTGGCCGCGGTGATGCCCGCCGGGTCGGCGCTGGTGTTCGATGCGGCGCTGTGGCACCGCGGCGGCGCCAACCGCTCGCGCGGGACGCGGCTCGCGATCAGCCCGCAGTACTGCCAGCCCTACCTGCGTCCGCAGGAGTCGCAGCTCCTGATCGTGCCGCCCGACGCCGCGCGGACGTGCAGCCACAAGATGCAGGCGATGCTCGGCTACAGCATCCATCCGCCGTTCATCGGGCAGGTCGATGGCATGCACCCGCTGCGGCTGGTCGACCCCGAGTACCGCGAGCACAAGACCCAGGACCGCGTCATCGCAGACCGCGTGCTGACCGCACCGCGGGTCGGCGACAGTCGCTCATTCACGCGCTGACCCGCCCGGCGCACATTGCCCCGTAGGCGAGTCCCTACAATCGGCTCGATAGCTGATCTAGGAACAATTCGCAGTCGGTGCGCGGTGCTGCCACGAGGCTGCGAAGGCTCCGTAGTTTCCGACGAGCTGCGCAGCCTGAACCGCCTCACGTAACGACTCGTGCGGTGCAGCAATTGCGCCCTGCAAAATTATTTATGCCTCGAACTCGCGATCAGGAATTCATGATCATGATCCGCTGATCCATCATTACAGCCGGTGTACATCGCGCGCGAATGGCCGAATACAGGGCGAACGGACGTTCGATCGGATCATCGGAGTCGCTATGCATTACCTCAGCTATTTCCATGGCATCGACCCCGCAGCGGCACTTGTCCATGATGGCCGCGTCGTGGCCTACGTGGAGGAAGAACGCCTGACGCGTGTGCGACATGCGCCCCATCAGTTCCCGATCCAGTCGATCCGCGCGTGTCTCGAGCTCGGGCGCACACAGCTGCGCAACATCGACGCGATCGTCGTCGGGTCGGACGCTCCGCGCCACGCCTCGGGAGAGATGGCGCGGTTCTACGAGGAGATCAACGCGCGGTTTCCGCCCGACCCGATCGCGCGTCGGTGCCAGCAGCGCAACCTCGGGCGGTTCGCCCCTGCCGCGTTGCGACGCACGCTCGAGGCCAACCTGGTTCGCCAGTTCGGGATTGCGCCCGCCGAGGTCCCGCCGCTCGAGTTTCATCCCCACCATCGCTCGCACGCCGCCGCCGGCTTTCTGCTATCGCCGTTCGACGATGCCCTCGTCCTGACCATCGACGGCGCGGGCGACAGCGAGTGCACCACGATCTGGCGCGGTCGCGGCGCCGAGCTCGAGCCGCTTCATCGCATCGAGCTCCCCCACTCGCTGGGCTGGTTCTACGCCGCGATCACCGAATACCTCGGCTTCCAGGCCGATGATGGCGAATACAAGGTGATGGGCCTGGCGTCCTACGGCCGCGAGAACCTCGCACTGCGCGCCACGCTCCAGTCGATCGTTCGCCCGGGCCCGCATGGCTTCGACTACGAGGTCGACCCGTCGTTCATCCACTACGGCGCACACACCTACTCCGACCATTTCACCGACCAGCTGCCGGCGCTGATCGGGCTACCGCCGCGCCTGGGCCCGCACAAGCTCGAGCCGTTGCACGAGGACCTCGCGTTCGAGACCCAGCGCTTGCTCGAGGACACCGTCATCCGCCTGCTCGCACACTTCCAGCGCGCGACCGGTCTGCGGACACTATGCGTCTCGGGCAGCGTCGGGCTCAACGTCAAGATGACCAGCCGCCTGCGCCGCATGGACCTGTTCGATCAGGTGTGGACGTTCCCGATCCCGAACGGCTCGGGGCTGGCGATCGGCGCCGCGGTCGCACACTGGTCGGCGGTCACCGGCAAGCGGCCGGCGCCGCTCGACCATCTCTACCTGGGGCCGGCCTACGGCGACGACGAGATCGAGCACCAGCTGCGCCAGTACGGCCTCGACTACCGCCGCCCCGACGACCTCCTCGAGGCGACCGCCGAGCTGCTCGCCGGCGGTAAGGTCCTCGGATGGTTCCAGGGCCGCATGGAAGGCGGCGCACGCGCGCTCGGCGGGCGCTCGATCCTGGCCGACCCGCGCAGCATCACCGCGCGCGAGCGCGTGAACGCCGCGCTGCAGTTCCGCGAGTACTGGCGGCCGTTCTGCCCGAGCCTCACCGCCGAGTCCGCCGCACGCTACCTCGCGCGCCCCGCCGCCGCGCCCTTCATGATGCTCGCGTTCGACGCGACCGACCTCGCGCGCCGCTCGGTCCCCGCGGTCGTCCACGTCGACGGCACGATGCGCGTGCAGACCGTCGACGCCACCGCTGCGCCTCGCTACCACGCGCTGCTCGAGGCGTTCGAGCGCAAGACCGGCGCGCCGGTGCTGCTCAACCGGCCGTTCAGCGCGCGCGGCGAGCCCATCGTGTGCACGCCGGCCGACGCGATCCGCTGCTTCGCAGCGACCGGGCTCGATGCGCTCGCGATCGGCGCATTCCTCGTCGAGAAGCCGCGCGCGCCGCTCGCCGTTCGCCCCGACGACGTGCTGCGCTAGCTACCGCAACATGAACAGCGGGACGTCGGCGCTGAGCAGCGCGCCGAACTGGAACGCGCCGTCGTAGCAGCGGTCGCGGCCGCACATCTCGTCGGAGCGGCGCGCCCACTGGTAGTTGGCGCCGATCGCGATGGTCAGCGGCGAGTGGAGCACGCCGAACCGGACGTAGAGCCCGGGCTCGAACAGGGTCTTCCAGTCGGCGCTGAGGGTGTCGTTGCGCGTGCTGATCGCGAGCGCGAGCGGATCGATCAGGGTCGCGATCAGCCCGACGTGGTTGCACGTGCCGCGCTGCCAGAACGCGAAGCAGCCGCCGCCGGAGGCCAGGCTCAGATCGATGCCCACCGGCGCGGATAGCTTGAGCGGTGCGCCGGCGCTGACCGCGTCGCGCGGTATGCCGTTCGCCTCGCGGCTGTTGAGCCGCAGCTCCTGGCCGACGAAGAAGCCGACCAGGCCGCCGATCGACAGGATGGGCGACTCGGCGCCGAACTTGCGGCGATAGGTGCCGACCGGCGCGGTGACGTCCTTGAGGATGCCCTTGACCTCCTCGCGGTCCTTGGCGCTGCCGAGCGAGACCACGACGGTGAGCGCGTGGACCAGCTCGGGCGGCGGGCGCTTCTTGCCCATCTTCGAGCCGAGCACCGCCAGCAGCGTGCGGCCGAGCGCGGCGGGGTCGTCGGCGGCGACCGCGTCGAATGCGTCGAACGCGAGCCCCAACAGCGCGAAGTCCTCGGCGATCTTCGCGCGGTCCTCGGGGAGTGCGTCGGAGACCGCGGCGGCCAGCGCATCGAGCAGCTGGCGGGCGGAATGCACGACATCGGAGGCGACCCGGCGGCTGATCTCCTCGTGGGTCGCGTCCGACGACATCTGGGCGATCGTGCGGTCGAGGTCCTGCAGGCGCCTGATCGGGCGGTAGATCGCGAGCAGGCGCGCATGCCAGCGCTCGTACTCGTCGCGCGCGACCACGCAGGCGCCGCCGGTCTCGAGGCCCGAGGCGCCGTGGTCGGCGCAGAACCGATCGAGCGCGTCGCCGAGGATGCGCGACGGCGGCGTCGCGCGGTCCTTCGTGTAGCCGGAGGCGGCGGCGCGTGAGAGATCGAGGCCGAGGACCAGGACGCATTCCTTGCTCACCTTGCTGTGCGTGGTGAGATCGCACTTGAGCTTGCCCTTGAGCTGCTCGTCGGCCTTGTCGCCGAGATCGGTGAGCATCTCGAGCGGGGTCTTGCCCTGCTGCACGCCGTACAGCGTGTACATCGCCGCGCCGACCGCAGCGACATAGGATTCGCCGCCCGGCCAGTGGCGCTCGACCCACGCCTGGGCCGGCACCGCGATCTCCGCGGGCAGCGCGCGCAGGTCCTGCTTGAACGCGGCCTTGAGCGCGCCGAACGTGAACGCCTCGACGTCGATCGCGCCGTCGGGGAGCATCACCGCACAGCTGCGCGGGAACCACGCCGCCATCGCGATGATGTGCCTGGGGTCGGGCACCGCCGGCGGCTCGCCGTGCGGGCCCGGCAGATCGATCGCGAGCGTGTACTGACAGAACCGCTTGCCGATCCGCTCGAGCAGGTACTCGAGCGCCTCCTGCCGCGCCTCGGCCTGGAGCAGGTCGCCCAGCCCGAGCACGATGTCGATGCCCGCCGTCGCGAAGCCGGTGGCGCCGGTCTCGCGCGTGGTCTGCGTGCCGCACACGCCCGCCACGGTCTCCTGCAGGTCGATATCGGCGGTGACGCGGATCAGCTGAAGATCGGCGCAGACATCGATTCCAAACTGCACCAGGAAGTACTGGCGCGGATACTGCTGCCCCTGCAGCCGCGCCCAGTCGATCCTGTGCGAGAGGCAGAGCTCCTGGAACGCGACCAGCCGCGCCTTGGCCTTGGCGTCGCGCCCACCGAGGGCCGCCCGCTTGTACTCGGGCTCGCTGTTGGTCTCGCAGCGCTGGCTCACCACCGCGGCGAGGTCCGGCGCCGCGTGGGCCGCGCGCGCGCCGGCGCCGGCGGCGAGGAACAAACACACTCCGAGGATGACGATCTGCTTCACGCTCCGCATCACGGTTCCTGTCGTGCGCAGCGCTCGATCAGCCGCGCGAGGTTGCGTTCCTGCTCGTTGTCGAGGAACGGGATCCCGACGAAGGCGCCCGCGGTCGCGAACGCCGGCGAGCGCGTCGCCACCCCGAGCGCGTTGCCGCTGGCGTCGGTGACCGGCGCGCCGCTCACGCCCTCGTGAAACGACAGGTCATCGGATGCGAGGATGTCGCGCCCGAGCTGGCCGCCCATCCGCGTCACCGTGCCGGTGCGCGGCCCCTCGAAGAAGCCGGTGATCGTCACCTTGCGGCGCTTGGCCATCGGGTTGGGCACCACCCCGAGCACGAGCTCGGGGCGGGGCTCGTCGACGCGCACGACCGCGATGTCGGCGGTGGCGTGAAATGCTGCGGTCCAGCGCTCGTGGCACAGCCGCGCCACCACGCCGAGCTCGATGCCGCTGCGCAGGATCACCTTGAGCCGCCGGGCCGCAAACGGGGCAGCCTGGTCGCGCGGATGGATCACGTGCGCCGCCGTCACGACCAGATCGGGCGCAACGAATCCCCCGGATCCGTGAGAATCGGGTGTCTTCACCTGGACGATGAATGGCCCCACTGGCTCAGATCTCCGCAACGCACGGGCCTCACACCTGCCGCCGCTATTCTGGAATGCTACAGGGCAGCACGAAGCAGATCAATCAATCGTCGATTCGCCCTCTCGCGATTGGCGATCAGGATGTCCTTATATAGGCGACGTGCGGAGCCAACCATGACCAAGCAGAAGGCCAGCCAATCCCATCATCACGAGCACAGCAAGAGCTGGTTCGATCGATTCTCGTCCGGGGTCACCCGCGCGTCCGGGAGCCCGTTCGCGTTCGGCAGCGCGCTCCTCATCGTGGTGCTGTGGGCGGCGACCGGCCCCATCTTCAAGTTCTCCGACACGTGGCAGCTCGTGATCAATACCGGCACCACGATCATCACGTTCCTCATGGT
>DATIPJ010000241.1:0-7979 GCA_035472155.1 Kofleriaceae bacterium | reverse complement strand
TGCTTGACGGAGAGACCACGTTGTCGGGCTCCGCGCGAATGCCGTGCTCGCGCGCCAGCAGCTCGCAGCCGCGCGCGGCGATCTCGAAGGCGATCGCTCCGTCGTCCTGCACGGTGGTGACACGGACCGGCCGCCCGCGGGCCAGGCCGCTCGCGGCGAAGCTGCGCAGCGCGCGGATGGCGGCGGGGCTGCCGTCGAAGGCGATCATCACGCTCGCACCGGACGCCACCGGGCTCGGCGGAACCAGGATCATCGGCTTTCCCGCGCGCCGCAGGATTTGATCGCGCGTGTGACGATCGCGGTGCTGGGTCTCGAAGCGAAAGTTGACGTCGCGGCCGAGCAGCGTGAGGTCATGGCGCTGCATCTGGTCGACGATCAGCGCGCCGGGCTCGCCGGACAGCGCCGAGGTCTGCGCCGAGATTCCCGCCGCGCGGCAGCGCAGCGCGAAGCGATCGAGCCAGTCCTGCGCCTGCATCCGGGCATCATCGAGCAGCGCTGCGTCGCGTTCGCGCTTGAAGCTGGCGCCGCCGATGCTGGTCGGTTCTCCCGCGAGGATATCGGGCTCGTCGATGATCGCGACACCGAACAGCTCGGCGCCGAGCCCCGGGGCGATGGCGAGCGCCAGCTCGATCGCGTTTGCCGTGCTCTCGGACCCTTCGAGGCAGACCAGCAGCCTCATCGGAAGAACACCAGCGCCACCACGGCGAACAGCGGCACCAGGATCGCGATCGACCACGCCATGTAGCCAAAGAAGCTCGGCATACGTACGTGGTGTTGCTCTGCGATCGCCTTGACCATGAAGTTGGGCCCATTCCCAATATACGTGATCGCGCCCATCAGCACCGAACCGCACGAGACGGCCGCAAGCAGGTGCTGCCCGGTCGGGTGCGCCGCCAGTGCACCGAGGTCGTTCGCCGAGAGCTGACCCGCGCCTGCGACGCCCGCGGCGAGGGACGCGAACGTCAGGTACGTCGGCGCATTGTCGAGCACGCTCGACAGCGCGCCGGCGGCCCAGAAGAACTGCGACGGCCGTTCGATGCCCAGGCTGGCGCCGTGCTCGTGGAGGAACGATAGCGCGGGGACCATCGTCACGAAGATGCCGGCGAACACCACCGCGATCTCGTGCAGCGGTGCCCAGGTGAAGCGGTTGCGCTCGCGGATGTGGTGCGGCGTGGTGGCGAGCGACAGCGCGGCGAAGCCCGCCATCGCCGCAACCTGCGCGGCGGAGCGCGCGAGCTCGCCGGGTAACCAGCGCCGGGCACCGGTTCCGAGCACGCACACCGTGGCGACCACGCCGAGCAGCCACACGAAGTTCAGCGCGCCCTCGATCCGCAGAGGCTCGCCCCGTTCGGTGCGCGGCGCCGGTCCGGCCTCGGCGGCGCGGTCGTCGGGGCGCGGCAGCGCTGCGGGTTCGCTGCGCGCGGCGTCGGCGCGCGCGATCGCGCGGTCGAGCACCGCGAAGATGACGAGCAGCGCGCCGTTGACCATCGCCCAGGCCCCGGCGAGCCGCAGGGGCCATGCGAATGGCACGCCGCGCAGGAAGCCGAGGAACAGCGGCGGATCGCCGAGCGGGGTGAGCAGCCCGCCACCGTTGGATACGATGAAGATGAAGAACACGACCAGGTGGCGCCGGCGCGCCCGGCGCTGGTTTGCGCGCAGGAGCGGCCGGATCAGCAGCGCCGATGCCCCCATCGTGCCGATCGCGCTCGCGAGCAGCGCTCCCAGGGCAAGCAACGCGGTGTTGACCGCCGGTGTTCCGGCGAACGCCCCGCGCAGATAGATGCCGCCCGAGATCGCGAACAGCGCCCCGAGCAGCGCGATGAACGCCGCATACTCGCGCGCGGCATCGCCGAGGAGGTCGGCGCCGCCGGGGTGGCCACCGAGCAAGTAGGACACCACGGGCGCGCCCGCCACCATGCCCACCGAGAGCTTGCACAGGTTGCTGTCCCAGAACCGCGCCCAGAACAGCGGCAGCACCGCAATGAGCAACAGGTACGCAACGAACGGGACGACGGTCCAGAGTGGAGTCAAGGCGAGGCACTCAGCTCGCGTGCGTCACCGAGACGCCGAGCTGAGGGATCGACTGCTTGGCCGCGGCGATCTCGGCGGGCGGAATCTCCGAGACGTCGGTCGGCGGCACGAACTCGGGATAGCCGGGCACGCCCATCTCGGGGATGTCGAGGCCGGCGATCTCGACCTCGGCGCTCACGCGGTTCGAGCCGAGCCACTTGCCGATCGCCCAGAACACCGCACCGCCGACGACGACGTTCCATACGATGCCGGACACGCCCTCGAGCAGCTGGGCGATCAGCTGGCTGCCATCGCCGTAGAACAGGCCGGTGACGCCCTTGAGCGTCGCGCCGCTGGTGCCGAGGTAGTCGCTCGCGCCGACGCCGTTCCAGCCCTGGCCGTAGGTCCCGTCGGAGAACAGGCCGACCGCGAGCACGCCCCACAGGCCGCACACGCCGTGGACGCTGATCGCGCCGACCGGGTCATCGATCTTCACGCGATCGAAGAACAGCACCGCCCAGATGACGACGACGCCCGCGATCGCGCCGATGATGAATGCGCCGACCGGCGACACGAATGCGCACGGTGCCGTGATCGCGACCAGGCCGGCGAGCATGCTGTTGCACATCATCGTGGGATCGGGCTTGCCGGTCTTGCGCCACATGTAGAGCACGCCCGACAGCGTCGCCGACATGCCCGCGAGCATCGTGTTGACCGCGACGATGCCGATCCGGCCGTCGCTGCCGGCGAGCGAGCTGCCGGCGTTGAACCCGAACCAGCCGAACGCGAGGATGAACGTGCCGAGCTGCACCATCGGCACGTGGTGGGCGAGGATCGGCTTGACCTTGCCGTCGGGGGTGTACTTGCCGATGCGCGGGCCGATCAGGTACGCGGTGATCAGGGCCAGCGCTCCACCCTGCAGGTGGACGACGCCCGAGCCGGCGTAATCGACCGCGCCGTGGCCGAGCCCCAGGCGGTAACCGAGCTGCGCCAGCCAGCCGCCGCCCCACACCCAGGATCCGAAGATCGGATAGAGGATCGCGCCGATCACGATGCTGAACAGGAAGAAGCTCTTGAACTTCCAGCGCTCGGCGCACGCGCCGGTCACGATCGTCGCGGTCGTGTCCATGAAGACCATCATGAACAGGAACAGCACGATCACGCTGGCGTCGTAGGCGCCGCCGCTCAGGAAGAATCCGGTGGTGCCGAATAAACCCCAGCCGTGATCGCCATTGACCGAGGTCCCGATCGTGAACATCGAGTTGAGCGTTGGAGTGCCGCCCAGCGATGCAGGCCCCCCGATTGCCGTGCCATTGAGACCACCGCACATGAAGGCAAATCCGCACACGAAGAATCCGAACATGCCGAGTGCGTACACGAGGAAGTTCATCGACATCGTGTGGGCCGCGTTCTTGGTGCGGATGAGACCGGTCTCCACGAGCGCGAAGCCGGCCTGCATGAACATCACGAGGAAGCCCGCGATGAGCACCCACACGAAGTTGATCGAATAGATCCCGTGCGACGATGACTGCGCGACCGCGTCGACCGCGACCGCGAGCTCCTTGGTCGTGGCCTTGTCCGGGTCGGGCTTGATGTAGCCCGGGACCGAGAATGCGGTCGGTGTCGACTGGTAGGCTCCGGTGCGATCGGGTGCGGGCGCGGACGCGGCAGCGGCAGCGGCAGGAGGACTGCTCGCGGGCGCGACCGCAGGCGCGGTGGCGGGCGCTGGCTGGTCGGCGTATGCGGGCGCACCGGCGATTCCTGCGAGGCCGAGCGCCACGAGCGCGATCGGGAGCAAGCGCACGGCGGGCGACCTGGTTCGCTGCCAGGGGTGGGCACGATGCCTGGTGCCTCGGGTCTCTGTCACCCCCATCATGGTCCCCATCATCGTCCCGATCATGGCCCCCATCATCGTCCGCATCCTCCTCTCGATCATCGTCCCGATCCTCGCCCCCACGTCCTTCCCCATCATCGTGCCACCCCGATCCGCGACTGCATCCGGACCCCCCACATCGCACCCAGAGCCGCACCGATCTGCATCACGGTGAAGAATACGCTGGCCTCCGGAAATCGATATCCGGTGGCAAAGAACACGGCGCAGGTCACCAACATGATGACAATCTGGATAGGCAGGAATGTCTTTTTGTACTGTGCCCACATAGGATTTTTATAAATCCCTTTTGGTAAGCGATTTGTTTCGCACTCGCGAATTCGCGGTAAATAGGGTGATTGAAATGATGGGCAATCTGCCCTGGATTCGTGCGTCGTCGGCGCGGCCGTGCGCGCGCTTCTGTCGAGCGGCGAGATGCGGTCAAGCGTCTGGTTTCCCTTGGTCGGGACCTGTTCAGCGCGATCTACGACCGGACAGGTCCAGCGCGAAGCGGCGTGCGCGATCTCCACGATTGTCTGTAGTTGCGCGCGAGCCACTCTCCATGCTCCCGGGTTTTCGTGCGCGAAACACATCGGAAACGTGACTTACGTAGCGTCATTTTTGTCAGGCGAATTCGCCTCGAGCGCGACCAGGAGAACTCAATGCGAGTCAGACACCTTCTCGGAGCCGGTATCGTCCTCGTGCTCTCGATCGCTGCGGCGGTTGTATACTCGGACACCGCGGCCGCGGATACGGCCCCCGCCGCCACGGTACCCGCCGCCACCACGCCAGCCGCTACCCCTGCACCGGCAGGTGCACCGGCGGCGGCGGGACCGACGGTCGAGCAGCGCCTCGCAAACCTGGAGGCCTATGTCACCAACGGTGTGCCGGACGCCAACGGTGGCGCGCTCGCGGCGACGTCGGGGCCCGGGCACAACGGCTGGATGATGATCTCGACCGCGCTCGTGCTGTTCATGACGCTGCCCGGTCTGGCGCTGTTTTACGGCGGCCTGGTGCGCCGCAAGAACGTGCTGTCGGTGCTCGCCCAGTGCTTCGGCAGCGCCGGCCTCGTCAGCATCATCTGGTGGGCGGTCGGCTATAGCCTGGCGTTTGCGAAGGGCACCTCGGTCCTCGGTGGCCTGTCGTTCGCGATGTTCCGCGGGGTGACCGCCGTGCCCAATGGCGATTATGCAGCGTGGGTATCGCAGAACGTATTTGCGATGTTCCAGATGATGTTTGCGATCATCACGCCCGCGCTCATCGTGGGTGCGATCGCCGAGCGCATGAAGTACTCGGCGGTGATCGCGTTCATCGCGGTCTGGATGTTCGCGGTGTACCTGCCGCTCGCCCACATGGTGTGGGGCATCGACGGCCTGATGAACGGCGTGTGGAACGCCAATGCATCGATCAAGGCGATCGACTTCGCCGGCGGCACCGTCGTGCACATGTCGTCGGGCTGGTCGGCGCTCGTGCTGTGCTTGATCCTCGGCAAGCGCACCGGGTTCGGCCGCCGCGCGTTCATGCCGCACAGTCTGGTGCTGACGACGGTCGGCACCGGCATGCTGTGGGTCGGCTGGTACGGCTTCAACGCCGGCAGCGCGGTCGCCGCCGACGGCATCGCGTCCAATGCGTTCGTCGCGACCACGCTGGCCGCCGCGGTGGCGGCCGCGGTGTGGCCCACGATCGAGTGGGTCACGCGCAGCAAGCCAACCGTGCTCGGCTTCTGCTCGGGCGCGGTCGCCGGCCTGGTCGTGATCACGCCGTGCGCAGGCTTCGTGACGGCGTCGAGCGCGGTGATGATCGGCATCGCGGCCGGCGTGGTGCCGTACCTCGCCTGCACCAAGCTCAAGGCGATCTTCAAGTACGACGACGCGCTCGATACGTTCGGCGTCCACGGTGTGGGCGGCACGCTCGGCGCGATCCTGGCCGGCGTGTTCGCGAACGTCGATGTCAACCCGAACCTCAAGACCAACCTGGCGTCGCTGGTCGGCAACGGCCTGTGGCTCGAGCAGCTCAAGGCGGTCGGTGTCACGCTGGTGCTGTCGATCGGCGGCACGGCGGTCATCGCCTACGCGATCCGCGCCATCATCGGCCTGCGCCCGACCGCCGAGGCCGAGGAGACGGGCCTGGACGACAGCGATCACGGCGAGGCCGGCTACCACGGCGACGAGGGCGGGCGCGGCGGCCTCGAGTCGATCGGCCTGGGCGCGGCGCTCGAGGCCGGTGCCCCGGCGCCCATCGGCACCGCCGAGTCCGCCAGCGGGTAACCACCGGTCAGTGAATCCTCGCCTGGATCGGGCGATCGGCGAGGATGGCGGCCTCGAGGGCGGCGAGCTCGGCAGCGCGGGCGCGCCACGTCCTGGGGGCGGCGCCGCGCGCGAGGGACAGGAACGTGTCGCGGTGGCGGACCTCGGCGGTGGTGAGGCGCGCGTAGAGCTCGCGGGTGCGCGGGTCGTCGAGCGCGCGGGCGAGCAGGCCGAGGCGCTCGGCGGACCGGGCCTCGATGATGGCGAACACGAGGAGCCGGTCGAGCAGGCGGTCGGGCTCGCGGCCGCGGATGTGGACGCGCAGCCGCGCGGCGTAGTCGTCGCCGCGGTCGTAGCTGGCGGGTTGGCCGCGGCGCGTGAGCAGGTGCGCGACCTGGATGACGTGGCGGGTCTCGTCGTGCGCGAGCCGCGCCATCGCGTCGACGAGGTCGGCGCGTTCGGGATAGGCGCGGATCAGCGAGAGCGCGGACTGGGCCGCCTTGCGCTCGCAGTGCAGATGATCGGCGTGCACGCTCGGCAGGTCATCCAGCGCGACCGCAAGCCAGGCCGGGTCGCTGGCGGCCAGCGGAAGCGCATCGCCTAGATCGGGGACTTCGTCCATTGCGGAACGATGTTACAGTTGGTCACCGACGTGAAGAAGGTCGAGCGGTTCACTGGCCAGTGCCTCGCGGGCTTGCGTCGCGCCGAGGCCTTGCGCCCACAGATCATCGTGTCGACGGCGCGCACGGTCGACGAGACCCTGGTGGCGTACAACGACCTCCTGACCGCGGCGAGCGCCAGCAACGCGATGGCCGGGCTGATGTCGGAGGTCCACCCCGATGAGGCGATCCGGGACGCGGCGCGCGAGTGCGAGCAGGCCGTGTCGCGGTTCTACTCCGACCTGGCGCTCGACCGCGAGATGTACGACGCGCTCGCCGCGGTCGACGTCTCGGGCGCCGATGCCGATACCCAGCGGTTCCTGGCCCACACGCTGCGCGACTACCGGCGCGCCGGGGTCGACAAGCCGCCCGAGGTGCGCGCCCGGCTCAAGCAGATCGACGAGGAGCTGACCAAGCTCGGCCAGAACTTCTCGCGGACGATCTCGGAGGACGTGCGCGCGATCGAGATCAGCGATCCGTCGCGGCTCGCCGGCCTGCCCGAGGACTTCATCGCCGCGCACCCGCCGGACGTCGACGGCAAGATCCGGATCACGACGGATTACCCGGACTACAACCCGTTCATGACGTACGCGGTCGACGATGCGCTGCGCCGCGAGCTGTACATCGCGTTCCGCAGCCGCGGCGACCGCGACAACGAGACCACGCTGCGCGACATCCTCGCGCTGCGCAGCGAGAAGGCGGCGCTGCTCGGGTTCACCGACTGGGCGGACTACATCACCGCCGACAAGATGATCGGCAGCGGCGAGCGTGCCGCGGAGTTCCTCGACAAGGTCTGGCAGCTCGCCGCGCCGCGCGCCGAGCTCGACTACAAGGAGCTGCTCCGCCAGCTCACCAAGCAGCTGCCGGGGTCGGCGGCGGTCGCCGACTGGCAGAAGACCTGGCTCGAGAACCTGGTCAAGAAGGAGCGCTACGAGGTCGACGCGAGCGAGGTCCGCCAGTACTTCCCGTACGACCGCGTGCTCGCGGGGCTGCTCGAGATCACCGCCGAGATCTTCGATCTGTCGTACGTCGCGGTGCCCGATGCCGAGCGCTGGCACGCCAGCGTCCTCGTCTACGACGTGGTGCGCGCCGACACCAAGCTCGGGCGGATCTACCTCGACATGCATCCGCGCGACGGCAAGTACAAGCACGCCGCGCAGTTCCCGCTCAAGGACGGCGTGCGCGGCGTCCAGC
>DATIPJ010000240.1:0-3415 GCA_035472155.1 Kofleriaceae bacterium | reverse complement strand
ATACGCCTACCTGTTACAGGAACCGCCGCTGGGGCTGGCGGTGCAGCGTCGAGCTCGCCGCGCAAACCGCCCGGCAGCGGACCGCCTCCCTCGCCGCTCGCGCGATGGACCTGCGCCTGGACGGCGGCGTTCGACAGCTGCACGTCGCCGAGCGCCTTGCGCAGGATCGGCCCGGGATCGGGCGCAGGCTCGCCGAGCTGCTCGGTGAGGGTGCGCTTGCCTGGCGACCGCGCGCCCGCCCCGGGTGCTGATCGCTCGACGAGCGTCGATGCGCCCGGCTTTCTCTGGATTCCGTGACCCATGACTGCCTCTCGGTACAGCGAGCGGCGACCGTATCACGGCAATCGGATAGTGCGCATTACCGATCAGGTGCGACAGCCAATGTTCCACTACGTGTTTCAGTGTCTCCGTCGGCGGAGCCTTGGATCTCGCGCAGTTCGCAGGATCTGTCACTGCGGTGTCGATTGTCGCGGCAAACGGCCGATGCCGTGTGTCATCTCGTATCGTCGCCGAGGATCAACAGGCCGCGCGGCGTGTCAGCGACGAACACCAGCCCGCGCGCGCGATCGACATCGAGCCCGACCGCGCCCTCGTAGAACGCGCTGGTCGCATCGTCGCCCTGCGGATCCCAGGTGTTGTAGTACGCGATCTGCCGCGGGTTGGCAGGGTCGGCCACGTCGAGGATGCGCACGCCGTCCTGGTAGTGCGTCAGATACGCGCGCGTACCGAACGCCATGATGTTGTGGATCGAGATCCACGGGCGGGTCTGCCACGACGCGAACGGCATCATGTACGACGGCGACGCCGGATCGACGTCGACGATGTTCAGGTGCGCGTCGTAGGCCTCCTCGCCGTGGAGCGCGATGCGCCGCCCGCCGGCCAGGGTCGTCCAGTTGGAGTGGCTGGTGTGGGTCGGAGTCGAGAACCAGTTGCCGAGCAAGCGCGGCTGCGCGGGGGTCGTAAAATCGACGACGACGAAGCCCTTCTCCCAGGCATTCAGGTAGGCGATGCCGTTCTCGACGCTGAGATCGTGGACCAGCGTGGCACCGGTGTCGTAGCTACCGACCTTGCGGGGCACGGTCGGGTCGGTGACGTCGTACACCGCGCACTTGCCGTCGTAGTTGCCGAGGTACGCCAGGGTGGTGCCACCGCGGGTCTCGGTGAACAGCGTGTGGGCCGCCTCGGGGATCTGGGAGGCGAGCGCGGGCGCCGAAGGGTCGGTGACGTCGACGACGTCGATCGGCGTGTCGGCGATGACGGCGAACCGCCGGTCGCCCGCGTCGACGAGCTTGACGTCGTTGGGGTAGCTCGGAACGGCGCGCCGGTAATGGCCGAGCTCGAACGGACGGGTCGGGTCGGCGGTGTCGACGGTGTAAAGCCCGTCGCGCCGGATCACGTAGGCCACCGTCCCGGCGACGCGGACGTTGAGCGTGTAGCTCATATCCCAGGCCGGCGCGCCGAGCTCGCCGAGCAGTCGCAGACCCTCGCCCTCGCCCTCGTCGGCGTTGTGGGTGGCGCGGATGAGCTTCGCGGTGCACACCGAGCAGGCGTCGTTGACGCACATCGCGCGCTCGGCGCGGGCGGTGCCGTCGGGCTGCAGGTTCGAGATCCGGGTCGCGGTCACCAGGTGGTTGCCCGAGTCGTCGGCGACGGCGATCCGCTGGAACACCTCGGTGTCGTCGACCCGGGCGGGCGCCTCGAAGTCGCGATCGATGATGACGCGCGGGCCGATCCGCGCCAGATGAAGGCTCGAATTCGCGGTGATCCGCGCGCCGGTCAGAAACCACCGGCCGTCGGGCTGCCAGCCCTCGAGGGTGTGGCGCACCGCGGGCGCGAAGTCGCGGCTGGTCTCGAAGCTTGCGAGGTGGTCGAGCGCGAAGCAGCCGATGTCGAGGTCGTCGAGCGACGCGCTGTCGTCGCTGCAGCCGGCGAGCGCTGCGACGCAGAGCGCTGCGACGCAGAGCGCTGCCGACGAGACGAGGCGTGTGCGCGGAACGACCATGGTGGGCCCGGTGTAACACGGCCCCGCGCCCGCAGAGGCAGAATCAGCGCGCGCCCATGAACTGCTCGGCGAACTGCCGCAGCCGCAGCACCGCCGGGATGCCCTCGGCAGAGGAGAACGTCAGGGTCTTGGCGAACTCGATGTTGTCGGCCGCCTGCCACGCGACGTACGCCTTGCCGGCGGGCGTGCCGAGCAGCGCGTTCAGCTTGGTCTCGTACTCGCCTTGCACGCGCGCGACCAGGGCGTCGCCCTCGGCGGTGAGCCGGCCCCCGATCGCATCGGCCTGGGCGGTGATCCGGTTCCTGTACTCGAGGGTCTCGGCCTGGATGTTCTTGATGCCGACCAGGTAGCCGTCGCTGACCGAGGCCGCGTCGACGCCGAAGATCTTGGCCGCTTGCTGGCGCAGCGCCTCGACGTCGGGGGCCGCGAGCTGGGCGAGCTTGGCGCGCGCGGCGCCCGGCGTGGCATCGACGACGGCGAGCAGGCCGACCTGGTAAGCGCGCTCGAGCTCGGCCTGGCGCTTGACCCAGTCCTGGACCCGCGCCGAGACCTGCGCGCTCGTGCCCTGGACATAGTTGTCGAGGCTCTGCTGCACGGTGGCGAGCTTCTGCGACGCGGCGTCGAGCAGCTTGTTCTGCTCGTTGAGCTGGATGGTCTGGAGCTGCTTCTCGTAGTCGGGGCGGAACCGGACCGCGCGGACGAGCACGGCCTGGGCCTCGACGTGCATCGCGCCGAGTTGGTGGTTCAGCATCTCGAGCGCCTTCTGGCTCGCTCCGAGGCGACGGTCGGTGGCGTAGAACCCGACAGAATCGAGCGTCGCCATCTCCTCACGCAGCACGCTCGTCGCGGTCTCCTCGGCGAGCCGCTGGTAGCGGAACCGGCCATCGGGGTCGGTCACGTGGTTGCCGGCCGCGACCAGGGCGTGGGCCTCTCCCGGCTTGATCCGCAGCGGCACCGAGACGTCGAGCTCGACGGTGTTGTTGTCCTTGGTGCGGATGACGAGCGGCTTCTGCAGGCCTCTGTCGTCGTTGGTGTAGTCGAGCATGAAGTAGCTCGATGGGAGCCGGGTCAGCTTGTGGACGCCGGGGAGCCGCCAGTGCCACCCCGGTGCGAGGTCGTCGGCGAGCACGCCGCTGACGGCGCTGGTGCGCACGCCGATCTCGTTGGGGGCGATGCCCGCGGTGAACACGGCGGGCACGATCCACAGCGCGAGCGCGCCGATCACGACGACCTTGGCGATCTGGACCATGCGGCTCACTTGCCACCTCCCACGTTCTCGAGCTGGATGCGCGATGGCGAGCCATCGTTGTGGAACGGCTGGATCTCGATCGTCACGCCCTTGAGCCGCTCGCCGAGCCGCTGCATGACGCGCTCGACCGGCTGGTTGCGGAACGCGTCGATCTCGGCCTGGCG
>DATIPJ010000239.1:0-8816 GCA_035472155.1 Kofleriaceae bacterium | reverse complement strand
CCGCCGAGACCAAGTGCGCCTACGCCGGCCCGGGCGGACACGCGAGCGTCTCGTGGTCGCGCAACGGCGTCGGCGCGAACTTCGGGATCCACTGGACGACCACCGGCGGCGGCGTGATCAGCAACGGCGGATCGATCCTCGATTCGTGCTCCTGGCATTGACGGGGGAGCCGGCCGTCACCGCGGCGCCGTCGACTTGCGCGGCCGCGGGGCGCCGTAGCGTTCGAGCCGCGCGATCAGCGCGCCGCGCGAGATGCCGAGGCAGCGCGCCGCTTCGCTCTGGTTGCCGCCGCAGCGCTCGAGCATCCCCAGGATCCGCTGCTGCTCGAGCGCCTCGACCTCGGTGTGCAGCGGCAGCGCTCCGTCGCTCGCGACCACCGCGGCCGAGCTTGATGCGGCAGACGGCGCGGCCTGCGATGCGCCGCCGGTCGGCGAGCCACACCTGGCGGCGCGGCGCTGCGGAGGATCCAGTCCGAGCTCGGGCGCCCCGATCTCGCTGCCGCGCGTCAGCAGCGCGGCCCGCTCGATGACGTTCTTGAGCTCTCGCACATTGCCCGGCCACGCATGCTGCGCGAGGGCCGAGCGCGCCGGGGTGCCGAGCCAGAGCCCCGGCAAGTCCAGCGCGTGCGCGGCGCGTGCGAGGAACGCGTCGGCGAGCGCGAGTAGCTCGCGCGGGCGTTCGCGCAGCGGCGGGATGTGGAGCGTCACCCCGCTCAGGCGGAAATACAGATCCTGACGGAACCGGCCGGCGGCGATCTCGTCCTCGAGCACGCGGTTGGTCGCGGCGACGAACCGCACGTCGATCGGGCGCGCGTGCAGGCTTCCGACCGGCCACACCTTGCGCTCGTCGAGGACGCGCAGCAGCTTGGCCTGCAGTGCGAGCGGCATCTCGCCGAGCTCGTCGAGAAATACCGTTCCCCCGCTCGTGGCCTCGAACAGGCCCGGCTTGGCGCGCGCCGCGCCGGTGAAGGCGCCCTTCTCGTGGCCGAACAGCTCGCTCTCGACCAGCGGCTCCGCGAGCGCTGCGCAGTTGAGCCGCAGGAACGGCCCGCCTCGGCGCGGCGAACGCACATGGATGCGCTCTGCGAGCACCTCCTTGCCGGCACCGGTCTCGCCGGTCAAGAGCACGCTGATGTCACTTCCGGCCACGCGGCTGATCAGGCGGTCCAGCACGAGCATCGCTTCGTCGAGGACGATCGCCCGATCGCTTCCCGTTCGTCCCGTCGCGCGCGGGTCGGGTCCCGGTGGCGGATCGCCCCAGGAACCGCGCAGAGGTCCGGACGCGCCCGCCACCGCATCGATGGTCACCAGGGTGGTTCCGAGCTCCGCGACCGCTCCCGGTCGCAGCGGATGTTGATGGCCGGCGCGCAGCAGGACTCCGCCGACCCGAGTCCCGTTGGAGCTGCCGGCATCCTCGATGAGCACGCCCTCACCGAAGTGCAGCCGCGCGTGCACGCGAGACACCGAGTGCTCGTCGATGACGATGTCACAGTGCTCCGCGCGCCCGATGGTCAGCGAGCCCGCGGGTGGAGCCGGATGCGTCAGGAACACACGCTCGCCGAACACACGGATCGACGGCATGCGGTGGCTGGCGGGAGCCGTTGGATCGGCGGATGGATGGTGGGCGGCCATGGCGCTCCGGAGTGCAGCGATTCGTTCATCGAGAGATGCAGTTCGATGGCCACTCTCTTGAAAGGCACTCCTCGTGAATGAAGCGCCAAACAGCAGCGGTTCCCCGGGATTCATCACAACACGTTTCGAGATCGCGTCCGGCGATCGTCCGTGCCGGGACTCCAGTCTCCACATGCGGCTACTCGCGTTGACACTCGCAGATGCGATCGGGAGTACGGCGGCCCCTTGAGATCGGCAATGAAGGTGATACCGTCCATGGCGATGCTGCCACGGGGCGCGGCGATCGGCGCGTACCGCATCGTCGACATGCTCGGCCAGGGCGGCATGGGCATGGTCTACGTCGCGGAGCACACGCTTCTCCACCGGAGGGCGGCGATCAAGGTGCTGCGATCATCGGTCCTGGCGGATGACCACCTGGTGAAGCGGTTCTTTCAGGAAGCCCGCGCGGTCTCGCTGATCTCCGATCCCGGCATCGTCCAGATCTTCGACTTCGGTCACCACACCGACGGTAATGCGTTCCTTGTCATGGAGTTGCTCGATGGCGAGCCCATGGACAGCCGGCTCAGGCGCGTCGAGAAGCTCGCTGTCATCAAGTGCCTTCGCCTGATGCGCCTCGCGTGCACCGCGCTCGAGGCAGCGCACGCCAAGGGAATCGTGCATCGCGATCTCAAGCCCGGAAACATCTTCCTGATCGGCGACTCCGGAGTACCGGGCGGCGAACGCATCAAGATTCTCGATTTCGGAGTCGCCAAGTTACTCCGCGATGACCCAGAGTGCCCCATCACGGGGGCCGGCATGCTGATGGGCACGCCGGCGTACATGTCCCCGGAGCAATGCCGCGGCGCCGGAGACATCGACGCTCGGTCCGATATCTATTCTCTCGGCTGCGTCATGTTCGCGGCGCTCACGGGGGCGCCACCGTTTCGCGGCAGGCCGCTCGGCGAGATCATCGCGGCACACCTGCGCGAGCCAGCGCCGCTCGCCTCGACCCGGTTGCCGGGGATCCCGAGCATCGTCGACCACATCATCGAGCGCTGTCTCGAGAAGTCGCCGGCGGACCGGTTCCCGTCGATGACGGCGCTCGGCGACGCGATCGGCGTCGCCGAGCGAGCGCTGCGCCGCGCCGGCTCGCCGTTGACCGTCTGCGCCGCGAGCGCGTCACCGGAGTCGCCGACCGTCGTGCTCGATGATGCGGATCTCGTCGGCGCGGAATCGGTGATGCTCACTCCCGAGAGCGGCGCGCACAGCGGTGGGTTCCCGGAGCTCGAGCATCCGGAGGTCCGGGCCGGCGGCCCCCGGCGATCGTGGCGTGCGGTGGCAGCGCTCGCCGGCGCGCTGCTCGTCGGCGCCGGCATCGTCGTCTCGCGTGCGGCGGACCCGCCGTCGGTGACGTCCGCGCCCCCCGCGACCGGCCCGCCAGACCGCACACTCTCTGCTCCTCGCTCCGTCGAAGCGGCGCCTGCCGCGGCGGTCCCGGCGCGCACGGCCCTGCCCGTCGAGGCTCCTCCGGCGGAGGTGGCGGCCGCACCGCCCGCGGACCGCGCTGGGTCTGTGACGCCTTCGCCGTCCACGAGCGCAGCGCTGCCGCCGGTCGAGGTCACCGTTCGCCTGCCGCCGCTGGCGCGGCCGATGCAAAAGGCTGATGGCAAGGCGCGATCCGCGCCCTCGTCCGCCTCGGATCATGGCTCATCGTCACACAAGCCCGGAGAGACTCATGCGAATGCACCGCGAGCTCGCGTACGCCTGGATGTCGATCCGCGTATCGATCGCGGCGACTAGCGTCGCCATCGGTGTCATCACGGTCGCCCAGCCAGCGTACGCCGACAGCGGAGCGGCGCTGTTCGATCTTGCCAACCGCTTGCTCGCCGAGGGCAAGGTGGCCGAGGCGTGCGATGCGTTCGACGCGGCGAACCGCGCCGAGCCAGGCGCCGGGACACTGATCTATCTCGGCGCATGCCGCGAGAAGAATCACCAGCTCGCCTCCGCGTCGTCGGCCTATCGCGAGGCGCGGGCTCGCGCCAAGGAGCCGCTCAAGCGCGACACCGCGGCCGCCGCGCTGGCGGCGCTCGAGCCGCGGCTGTCCTACCTCACCGTGACGGTTTCGGAGCGCAGCCGCGCCGCCGGCCTGACGCTCACGCGCAACGGCACACCGCTCGATCAGAGCTCCTGGAACCGACCGCTGCCCGTCGATGGTGGCGACTACGTCATCGTGGGGCGTGCTCGCGGTCACCAGGATCGCGAGATCACCGCCCACGTCGAGGCCGAAGGTGCGCACGTGCGTATCGAGTTCCCGGAGCTACCGGAAGCGAGCAAGCTCGGTGGGGCGTCTGCAACGCACGCCGCCGAGCATGCGGCGTCGAGCTCGTGGACGATGCGGCGCAAGATCGCGATCGGCCTGGGCGCGGCGAGCGTGGCGAGCCTGGCTCCGGGCATCGCGTTCGGCGTCGCCGCCAAGCGCGACGAGCACAGCGCCAGTGCCGACTGTCCCGACCCCAGCTCCTGCGTGAAGTTCATGGCGGCCATCAACGCGACGCACCACGCGCAGCACGAGGCGAACGTGGCGAACGTGGTATTCGGGATCGCCGCGGGCGCCGCAGTGGCGGCCGGGGTGCTGTGGTTCATCGGCGCCCCCGTCATGCAGGACGACACGCGCTTGAGCATCGTCCCGAGCCTCGCGCCTCGCGATGCGGGCCTCGCGATCCGGGGGAGCTTCTGATGAAGGCTCGATGGTATCCACTGGCGGCGGTCGTGATGACCGGGTGTGTAATAGCGGACCCAACGTACCGTCCTCCCGGTGCTTCCTCCGGGGACGCTGATGCGGGCGCAGGCGCCGACGCGCCGAGTGATGTCGGCGCCCCCTGCTATGGACCCCCGCCGTTCACCGTCTGCTTCGCGACCGCACCCACCAGGATGATCAAGGTTGATACGGACACGACGTTCAACACCGATACGGAGAGCAGCGTCGGCACGCAGCTGACCTGCGCGACGCCGATGAGCGGCGGGACTGGCTATTGCGTGCTCGCGGCCGAGACCATCATCATCAGCGCGCACCTGCGCGCGGAGGGCCACAAGCCGCTCTTCCTGGTCGCCGCTGATTCGATCGAGGTGTCCACATCCGCATTCATCGACGTCGGCAGCCATCGACTGCCGACCGAATCGAGAGGCGCAGGCGCGCGGTCAGAGGAAGTCTGTACGTACGGCGAGGAAGCGGGTTTTGGCGGCGGGGGCGCGGGCGGTAGTTTCCTGGGCCGTGGGGGCGCCGGGGGCAATGGCGGCGGCGTGGCCGGAGGCGGCAAACCCGGCGATCCGTCGTCTCCACCGACCACGCTGCTCGGTGGCTGTCCTGGAAAGAACGGTATCGGTCGGACCTTCTCCGCGGATCTAGGACATGGGGGACTTGGCGGCGGCGCTGTATACTTGATTGCTCGCAACAGCATCACCGTGACCGGCGACATCGACGCCGGCGGCGAAGGGGGCAGCGGTGCGGGAAACAAGGACGGCGGCGAGCTGGGGGCGGGCGGTGGCGGTGGGGGGGCGGGCGGCATGATCGGCCTCCACGCTGGATCCATCACGGTCACGGGCGCCCTCATCGCCAACGGTGGCGGCGGTGGTGAGAGCAGCGGTGCGGTGATGGGAACGACCGGCGCCGGTGCGGATGCCGTCACGACGAGGGCAGCCGCGGGCGGCGACACCGATACGGGTGCCGCGAACGGCGGCAACGGCTCGGCTGGAGCCGCGAACGGCCTGGGCTCGCGTGGCGGGGATTCGAACGACGGTGGCGGCGGTGGTGGCGGCGGCGCGGGCGTCATCATGGCGCCTGCATGGGCGAACCTCGGGTCGAACGTATCACCTGCGCGCGCGATGTAGCTGCGAAGCCCGCCTGCGGCCGCCGCGTCAGTGGACGCGCGAGATGCCCTTGGTGAGGCTCGTGGTCGAGCGCAGCGAGGAGCTCGGGCACATGATGGCCTCGAGGTCGAGCTTGCGACGGCCGAGGTCGTCGAAGAACCGCGGCTCCTGGGTCGCCGCATCGCGTACCGAGGTCCCGCTCAGGAAGCCCGAGAGCGTGGCCTCGGTGCCACCGAACCGCGGCTCGATCTGCAGGAAGAACGTGTTGGTCTCTTCGCTCGAATGGCAGCCGTTGCAGGTGTTGAGCGCGAAGTGGTGGCGCGCCGCCGGGTCGACGCCGGGGGCGGACCAGGTGGTGAGGTCGTTGAACACCGCGCCGGCCTGGAAGGGCTGGCCGTCGAACACCGCCGGGACGGTGTGGGTCTCGGCGATGATCGCGGCCTGATTGGCATTGATGTAAGAGGCCAGTGTGTCACTGCCATCGAAGCTGCGATCGGGAGTCAGGTCGAGCGGCAGTCGCTCGAGCACGCCCGTGGTCGCCGACAGGCCGAACTGGCGCAGCTGCCAGATGCCATTGTCGCCGAAGTCGATCTCGTTGGTGCGCACCGAGTTGATCGCGCTACCGTTGGGGTGGTCCTGGCGCACGCCGCGCCGTGAGAACCGGTCGGTGATGGCCTGGAGCGCGGTGTTGTAGGACTCGCCGAACGGCAGCGCGCCGAGCGCGTGGAACGACGTGGCCCAGTCGAGGACGTCGGCCTCGGTGGTTGCCGGGAGCTTGTACTCGAGGATCAGGGTCGCCTGGAGCGGTGTGCCGTCGGTGCGGTAGAACGCGAACACGAAGCGCCCTTCGCCGGCGTCGCCGTTGGCGAGGTTGCGCAGGTCGAAGCGATTGACGATCGCCTGCAGGCGCAGCGGCGGGTTGCCGAGATCGAGCTTGCCGTCGGCGGTGCGCGGCCACTGCGAGAGGATCTCGGTGCGCATGCCCGGCCGCGGATCCACGGTGAACGTGTTGATGACCTGTGGCGCGTCGAAGTCCGAGAGGATGGACTCGACCATGTCGGCGGCCGCGGCCGGCGTCGGGGCCATGTCCTCGAACAGGCGCTGCAGCGACCACGCGCCGTTGCGCGGATCGCCCGGCAGGATGTCGGTCCGGGTCCGGATCGGATCGTCGACGGTGCGCAGGTTGGTGATCATGAGCTCGTGGCGCACGTCGACGTGGCACCCGGTCTGCGCTGCGATCGGGAACTCGATGGTGGCGAAGTCGTTGAACTGCGTGACCGGCTCCGAGACGATGAGGTCGAGGAAGCGCTGGTCGGACGGATCGGTCGACAGCGGCGCGCTCGCGGTGACCGTCATGTGCCCGGTCTGGCCGCTCGGCACCGGCGGGCTGGCGGTCGGCACCTGCGAGAGCGGATCGGTCTTGAGGCCGCTGTCGAACAGGGTGAGCTGGAAGACCAGCGGTGCGCAGTTGGCCGGGTTGTGGTTGACCAGACTGAGGTCGAACGTCACCGGTACACCGACGGGCGTGGGCGGGATGGTCTCGGGGCTCACCGCGATCTCCGGGCGCTTGAACAGGCAGTTGAGCTGCTGCACGGCGGTGGCGTCGAGGGCGCGGTTCGAGAATGTGATGTTGTCGACCGTGCCGGCGAACCGCCGCTCGGAGCCGTCGTTGCCGATGAGCAGCGGGCCTGCACCGACGGGGATCGTGCCCGAGACGTTCACCTTCGAGACCTCGGCGCCGTCAACGAACAGCCGGAGCACGCTGCCGTCATAGGTCGCGGCGACCTGCTGGAACACATCGACCTTGGCCTTGGTGGGCGCGGTGACGCTGGCCGCGCCGCCGTCGCCGAAGCTGGCCACGAACTGGAACTTGCCGCCGTTGAGCACGAGCGCGAACGAGCTGGTGCCGCGGTCGCGCTTGCGGATGAGTGTCTTGGTGCCGCTGGTCGAGGTCGCCTTGAACCAGCCGCCGACGGTGACGCCGCCCTCGAACCGGAAGGTCGGCTCGTCGGGGACGTACACGATGTCCTCGGCCTGTGCGATCGCCACGCCCTGGCCCTGCACGCCGGGGGCGCAGGCAGCGTTGACCGCGCGAAATGCGACGGTGCCGAGGAACGATCGCGCCTCGCGCAGCTCGGTCTGCACCGGCGAGCAGTCGTCGAGCCGCCAGGTGAGCGTCACCGGCGGCGGCGGTGCTGCGTCGAGCGCACTCTCCGCGGTGCGTGTCACTGCACCGGCACCGGGCGCGGCCTGCGCGGCACCGGGCGGTATCTGCTGCAGGTCCGCGTCGCGCAACAGGGCCTGCAGCTCGGCCTGCTCGTCGTCATCGGCCCCGTGGCACGCCCCGAGGGACGCTGCCAGTGCCATGGCCCACGTAGACACCACCGAACCCAATCGCTTGCGATGCATCGATGCTCCCTTTGATGGCAATCGTCACATTGACGAGCGCGCTCATCGCGCCGTTGCTCGGTGGTTGCCGCATCGACGGCCTTCTTCGAAACTTTGCAGCGAACAGTCGCCGAACGATTGTTTGTATTCGGAACGACAGATTCGCAGACTATCGGTTTTGGCAGACCCCGATAGATCCTGGCAGCTGCCGCGGATTACGGCGTGCCGAGCTCCTTGAGCTCGTCGGCGATCTCGGTGAGCCGGTCGTTGACGCGCTGGACGAGCGGGCCCTGGCCGGTCCGCGCGAACTTGCGATACGCGTCCTGCGCCTGCTGCAGCAGCTTGAGCTTGGCCGCGGCGTCGTACCCGGCCATCCTCGAGGAGATGCAGGCGAGGGCGGGGTCGTTGTCGGATGAGACCCGGGCGCGGCTCGCGGCCGAGGCGTTCTCCCACACGGCCGAGTACGACTTCGCCGTAGCGAGCTGGCTGTCGGGTCCGGCCATGTTCCCCGAGACGCTGAACGTCGCCCTGCGCAAGCAGTTCCCGCTGCGCTACGGGGAGAACCCGCACCAGGCCGGCGCGTTCTACGCAGTGGGGGATCCCGGCTGGAAGCGCCTCGCCGGCAAGGAGCTGTCCTACACCAACCTGCTCGACCTCGAGGCAGCCTGGCGGCTTGCCGGGGAGTTCGAGCGGCCCGCGGTGGCGATCGTGAAGCACACGAACGCCTGCGGCTGCGCCCTCGGCGCCGATGTCGAGGAGGCCTACCGGCGTGCCCTCGACTCCGACCCCCGCTCCGCGTTCGGCGGGATTGTGGCCGCCAACCGGGAGGTCGACGGGCCCACCGCCGGCCGGATCATCCAGATCATGACCGAGATCGTCGTTGCCCCCTCGTTCACGCCCGAGGCCCTGGCCGAGGTCTCCCAGCGCAAGAACCTGCGGGTGATCGAGGCC
>DATIPJ010000238.1:0-4705 GCA_035472155.1 Kofleriaceae bacterium | reverse complement strand
ACGGCGGAGCCGCAGCGCGACGGCGCCGCGCCGCACCATGTCATGATGAACGAAACCGGCGACCGAACATCGAACCAGATCGGATCAGCGAGCGCGACGTTGAAGGAGCGAACGTGAAGAACCTGAAGCTGGCCCTGATCGTCTGTGGGGTGCTCGGCCTCGCGGCGCTGCTCGTGCCGTTCTCCGGGCGCTCGCTGCTGGTCGAGCTGTTCACGACCGACCGGATGTCGGCGATCGTCTACGCGGCGATCTTCGTGCTGCCGGCGGCGATGGGCGCGATGGCGCTTTCCCGGCCGCCGATGCAGGCGTGGCAGTCGGGGGTCGCGCTCGCCGGCTGCGTGCTCGGCGTGGTCCGGCTCCACGTCTGGGAGCTCGCGCTGCATCTGCCGAGCTACGGGGCGCGCGGCGCGCTGCTGGTGGCTGCGCTGGTGATCGGCACGGTGGCGGCGGTCACGATGCTGGTGCGGCCCGAGGGCTGGCGCCAGGCGCGCTAGCTATTTCTTGAAGAACCGGTCGAACGCGCGGCGCATCGTGCCCGTCTTCTTGGGCGCCTGGTAACCGTCGTTGGAGTACGCGATGCGCGCCGACGGATCGATGCCGTAGGCGATGTAGAGCGAGAGCAGGTCGTGCACCATCGCCGAGATCCCGGTGGTCCGCAGGTCGTACGACAGGCAGTAGCTGTCGGGCTTGTTGCGGATCATCGCCTTGGCGATGATCATCATGATCATCGGATCGATCAGCTCGCCGTTGCCGTCGAGGTAGTGCTTGTAGCTGAAGAACCGGTCCTCGGGCGCGAGCTCGGGCGCGCCCTGGCCCTCGGCCTTGGGGGCGCGCATGTTCTGGATCGTGCGGTACTCGTGCTCGACGTACGCGGCGATCGAGTTGTTCTCGTCGCGCTTCTCGTACTCGACGAACTTGCGGAACGCGTCGAACAGGTTCTTGGGGTTGGCGTACGCGCCCGAGATCAGATAGTAGAACACCGCGCCGAGCGAGTAGATGTCGGCGGGGCGGCCCACGCTCTTGATCACGCGGCCGCGCACGTTGACCTCGCTGGTCTCGGCGAACGGCCGGTTGAGCAAGAGCTTCTTGCGCGTGCGGTCGGCGGCGGCGATCGAGTACATCTCGTTGCGGTTGAACACCGCGAACGCGTCGTTCTCGTAGATGTCGATGTAGAAGTCCTCGAAGAACTCGACCTCGGGCGAGCCCTGGGTGACGTTGACCAGGAGCTCGAAGGTGTTGGTCTCCTGCTCGGGGCTCTGGAAGTAGAGCGTGCCGGGGACCGCCTGGAAGCGGGTCATCGAGACGTCGAGGTCCGGATCGTTGACCTTGCCGACGTTGAAGTCGGCGAGCTTGATCTTCATCTGCGAGCCGCGCAGGTTGGGATCGGGGAGCTTGACGAGGATGTTGGCGGGCTTGATGTCGCGGTGGCAGGTATCGCGGACCAGGTGCGAGAACTCGACCGCGGTGGCGACCGGGACGATGTACTCGAGGACGCGGAAGATGCGCTCGCGCAGCGGGATGGCGAGCAGGTCGTCGCGCCGGCGCTTCTGGCGCGCGCCCTTGAGGCGCTCCTCGAGCGACATGTCGAGCAGCTCGAGGATCATGAAGTCGTTCTCGACGCGGTCGCGGATCATCGGCGGGATGAAGCCCGCGCTATCGCCCTCACCCGAACCGAGCAGCTCGACGATGTTGGGGTGACCCTGGACGCGCTCGAGGATCTCCTTCTCCATCTGGAACCGCATCTGGTCCTCGGGCGAGACGCCGCGCTGCAGCGCCTTGATCGCGACCGGGCGGCGCAGCGTGGTCTTGGACTCGACCCAGCGCTCCTCGCCGAGGTAGCACTTGGCGAACCGGCCGGAGCCGAGCTCGATCGGCATGCCGGTCTCGTCGACGACGAACGCGTAGATCCGGCTGCGCGAGACGTACGGCGTGGCCGGCGCGATGACGCCCGAGACCTGCGCGATCGCGCCGCCGGGCATCTGCGTCATCGCCATGCCACCGAGGCCCGTCATCTGGGTCGGCTGCATCATCGGGCCCACGCCCGGGCCCTGCGGTCCGTTGTGTGCGGCGTGCGCGCCGTGCCCGCCGGACCCGGCGACGCCCGGCGGACCCGCGGCGTTGTGGCCGTGGCTCGACGCGGGCGCGTACGGCGCGAGCGGCGCGCCGATATGCGAGAGCGAGGGCGATGGCGCCGCGAACTGGTTCGGCGGCGGCTGCATGCTCGGCGGCGGATGCAGGCCGCCGCGCGGCGGCATCGGCGCGAGCTGCGGGCTCGCGAGCGGCGGCGGGCTTGTGATCGGCGGACCTCCGAGCGGCGACGGCGGGCTCGGTGGGCTCGCGGCGATCGGCGGCGGCGGAATCTGGTTGATCGACGTCGGATCGCCTTCGTAGTCGGAGAAGTCCTCGTTCATTTGCACGGGCGAGGACTGCGCCTGGTTGCGTGGAGGACTGCCCGGTGGGTTCGTGGGCGGCTGTGACATGTGCGGGCCTTACCCTCGGCGAGACTTCGGTATCGGCCGTCCCCGAGTGTAAACGAAATACGCCTCGGATCCTGGTCCAAAGTCGAACAGGATCGCGTCCATGCAGTCGTCCGGGGCGATGCCTACCCGTTCGGCGCCGATCGTGAATACGGTCAGACCCACCCCCGGCGTTCCCGTTGCCACGCGAACATGTCCTATCTCCTGCGCGCGCGGCGTGACCAGCGCGATATCACTGGCGTGCTCGAGCTGCACCGCCGGCGACGGACGGCCGCCAAGATGTGCGACAAAGCACGTCAGGCCCTTGAGGTGAAGCTGGCGCGCGCCTGTTGGGCCCGACAGGAACGTCACGCGAATCTTGCTATTGTGACTGCCAATCAGGTCCGCGATGTTGTTGGCGGCGAGGACGAAGTGCACGCGGCGGTCGCCGACGGGCTGCGCCAGGTCCGACAGCGCCAGGTGCCGCGGAATGCTCTGCGGCGGTACGGCCGGCGTGGTCAGCATCCACGGCCGCAAGATCGGGGGCGGTGACCAGCCGGGCGAGGCCGGCGGCGCGGGCGCGTGACCGAGGGGGAGCGGCGCGTGCTCGCCGGCGTTCGGCGAGGCCTGCGCATTCGGCGAGCTCGCCAGCCCGGCATGTGGCACCGGCGATGGCCCCTGTGCGCCCGGAAAGCTGGGTTGTGCGCTCGACGAGGCGCCATGCGGCGAAGGCGACGGCCCTTGCGGGATCGGAATGCCGGGTTGCGAACCGACCGATGGTGCGGGGGCCGGTGCGTTCGAAGGACGGTTCGTCGGTGGGGTGGCCGCCTCGCTGGCGCGCAGGCTCGGCTGCTCGTTGGTTTCAGGCTCGAGCGCCGTGGCGAAGTCGCCCGAGAGCTCCTCGACGTTGGCGAGCCGGCGCCTGGGATCGAACTCGAGGGCGCGCGCGAGGAGCTTGATCACCGCCGGGGGCACGGCGAGCGGCTCGAGGGCCTCGCGCACCAGCTGCTCGGCGTGGCGGCGCTTGCGATAGCCGGCGTAGACGTCCTCGTCGGCGAAGATCGCCTTGCCCGAGAGCATGTAGACCGCCACGCAGGCGAGCGAGTAGATGTCGGTCGCCGGGCTGACGATCTGGCCGGCGAGCTGCTCGGGGGCGGCCCAGCTCGGCGAGTACATCGCCAGCTTCTGCCCGGCGACGATCGCGGTGTCCTCGGCGCGCTGCTCCTTGTTGTCGTCGTCGGCGCTCCACTTGGCGATGCCGAAGTCGGCGAGCTTGGGCAGCCGGCTTCCGCCGACGGTGCCGAACAGGATGTTCTGGGGCTTGATGTCGCGATGCACGATGCCCAGGCCGTGGGCCTCGCCGAGCGCGAGGCACATCGCGGTGACGATGCGCGCGGTCTCGTCGAGCGACTGGGTGCCCTGGTCGCGCATGATGTTCGACAGCGTGCCGCCGTTCATGTACTCGCAGACCTGGAGCGGCATGCCCTCGGCGTCCTTGGGGCCGAGGTGGCCGAAGTCGTAGATCCGGAGGGTGTTGGGGTGGGTGAGGCGCGACAGCGCGAACGCCTCCTGCACGAAGTGCTCGTAGCTGGTGCGGCCGACGCCCGAGTTGCCGCCGAACCCGGAGAACACCTTGATGCAGACCGGGCGCGATAGCCGCTCGTCCTGGCCGCGGAACACGACGCTGTGGCCGCCCGATGCGATCTGCTCGACGATGCGGTAGCGGCCGAGCACGACGTCGCCGAGCTTGACCGCGAGCGGCGGCGGCTCGGTGGTCTTGAGCCCCTTCGGGGAGGTCCCCATCGCGGCAATGGTACCCCGAACCCGACGGCGGTTGATCACCCCGCGGGCGTGCGGTGAGTCACCGCGGGGTCACCGCGCTGTAACCGTGAGCGTGAACGGCTCGGGGGCGGGGCCGTAGTTGTAGACCGCGTCGACCGCGATGACCGGGTTGTCGCCCGGGCTGATGCCGGAGACCGAGACCGCCGCCTGGGTCGCCGGCGGGCCGGGGTTCTCGTCGGCGCAGGCCGCCAGCTGGCCGAGGTTCTCGACGGTGAGCGAGGCCGCCGCGGCGCCCGGCATGGCGATCGCGATGTCGTTGACGCCGCTGCCCAGCTTGGCGGTGAACACCAGCACCTCGTCGGGGCCGAGCGCGCCGTCGTGGCGGCCGGCGCCGTCGACGACGTCGATCGGCGTCGGGGCGGGCAGGGGGAGGGCGGTGATCGACGCGTAGTACTCGGCCATCGGGC